>QIAW01000136.1 GCA_003225655.1 Acidobacteriota bacterium | reverse complement strand
ATCTCACGTATCTTGTTTCCAAGAGCTGAGGGGGTGAAAGGTTTTTGCAGGAAATAAGTTCCGGGTTCAAGCACGCCGTGCTGGCCAACCGTGTTTTCCGTGTAGCCGGACATGTACAGAACCTTGATCGCAGGATTGCGCTCCACCAAGTGGCGCGCCAACTCCCGGCCATTCATTCCCGGCATAATCACGTCGGTGAGCAGCAGGCGGATATTCACTGCATGCTCTTCCGCCATGGCCAAAGCGGCGCGCGCATCCGTGGGAATGAGCACCGCGTAACCACAGGCAGCGAGGACGGAACGTGTGAGCTCGCGCACCTGGCCGTCATCTTCCACCAGGAGGATGGTCTCGCTTCCGCGAACGGTAGAAGCCGCGAAGGACTCTCCGACTGTGGCGGGCTCATCGGTCTCGGTGGTCTGCGGCAGATAGATTTTGAACGTAGTCCCGTGGCCCACTTCGCTATAGACCCAAATGTAGCCGCCGCTCTGTTTCACGATGCCGTAGACGGTTGAAAGTCCCAGTCCCGTGCCACGCCCCAGTTCTTTGGTGGTAAAGAAAGGATCGAAGATCTGCGCCTGCGTCTCCGGGGTCATCCCCTCGCCAGTATCGCTCACCGCCAGCATGGCATAGGCCCCCGGGAGCACGGTCGCGTGGGCCGCCGCGTAGCTTTCATTGAGGTCCACGTTTGCGGTTTCTATGGTCAGTCGGCCACCATTGGGCATGGCATCCCGGGCATTGACCACCAGGTTCATGACGACCTGCTCAATCTGTCCGGGGTCTGCCTTCACCCGCCGCAGACCCGCAGTCGTCCTGGTGACCAGCTCAATATCTTCGCCGATGAGCCGGCGCAGCATCTTATCGAGGTTTGTCACCAGGCTGTTGAGGTTGATGACCCGCGCCTCGAGCAGTTGCATGCGGCTGAAGGCCAGCAACTGCCGGGTGAGAGCGGCGGCCTTGTCTGCCGCCTGTGAAATCCGTTTGGCCTGCTCGCGGGCCTCATCGTCGTGTTTGAGGCGGTCGCGCAGCGACCCGCTGTACCCCATGATCACGGTAAGCAGATTGTTGAAGTCATGGGCGATCCCGCCGGCCAACCTGCCTACGGCTTCCATCTTTTGTGACTGGCGCAGTTGTACCTCCAGTTGATGCCGCTCGGTGATATCCACGACTGTTCCCTCAGTGACATCTCTGCCTTCTTCATCTTGGACCAGCACCACGTTTTGAATCGCCCATACCAGGCTGCCATTCTTGTGCCGGTAGCAGATCTCAAAGTCTTTCATCTGCCCTGTCTTGCGAAACTCGGCGATCCGGGAATCGCGCTCTTCTTTGCCGCCCACATAAAGGATTGCAGGAGGAAGTTTGAGAAGCTCCTCACGCTCGTAGCCAAACATGCGGGCAAAGGCTTCGTTGCAGTCAATGAAGCCGGCGCCGGGAGTGCTGCGAAACACGCCCGCCTGGTTGCGCTCGAAGAGAGAGCGATAGCGCGCTTCTGACTGCTCAAGGGCTTTGCTCATCCATTCCCGTTTGCGGATGTCGTCTTGCAACTTCGCGTTAGACGCGATGAGCTTTCGTCCGAGCAAATAGGTAGCCAGGGTGGCCACAATCGTGCTGAAAACAATAGTTGCCGCGTGCGACTGCCAAAGAGAAATGCGGGGAAAAAGAAATTGTTTGAGTACCTCAAAGCCGGCCATCAGCGCAGCTACGGCGACAGCGGCCAGAAGTAAGGACCGGGCTAACCCCACGCGATAGGAGTGGTCGTGCATTTTACATCCGCTTCGCCGGCAAACTAGACCGTAATATCTCTACAGTCATCGAGCGAAAGCGCCTAGATAAAGCTAAAAAGGAAACTCCAGGCCGACATTATATACACGATATACACGTTTCCGCAGAGGCTATTGATGCCGGTAGAAGTAATTTCCTGACAAGAGCCAGGGCTCCAAGAGTGTGCCCGCCATCGGCGCAAGGATGTTGCCAGCTCAGTTCCTTACCCCGGGAATCTTCAGCTTGATGCGGAAGATGCTGGTGCTGGCGGTGATGTAGAGTGTCCTGGCGTCCTTGTTTCCTTTCTTATCTACGCGGATGCCATCCGGTCCCCCAATTGCGTTCGGGTCTGTTATCTTATCGGCGAATGGATCGAGGAAAAGAGCGCCACCGGAGACCGATCCATCCGGCTCGACGCGATAACGCAGCCAGACCTTCTTGCCCGATTCGGCGATGTAAAGAAATTTCTCGTCCGGCGAAAAAGCAATGCCGTTCGGCCGGGCAAGATCTTTGATCACGAGCTGCAGCTTGTCGCGATCCGGGGGAGCGCCCGGTTTCTGCTGCCGCGCTCCCAGGATACGATACACGCCGTTGACCTGGAGTTCCTTTTCGGGATCGCTGTCATCGTGCGTTACCAGGCCGTAGGGAGGGTCGGTGAAATACAGTGAACCATCGGATTTATAGACGAGGTCGTTGGGGCTGTTGAGCTTTTTGCCCTGGTAGGAGTCGGCCAAGACAGTAACTTGCCCCTTCGGGTCGAGGGATTCGAAGCGCCACACCGTGCGTCCGGCGTGGCCGGCCACCGTGACTCTGCCCTTGCTATCGAGCGTCATGCCGTTGGAACCGGGTTCGGGCCCTTTGTATGGCTCGGCCCCCTTGTAGCCACTGGGGTGCATGAACACCGAAGCCGGCTGCCCCGGGACCAGCTTGATGATGTTGTTCGATGGAATCTCGGCGAACATCAGGCTGCCGTCGCGAGTCCAGGCTGGACCTTCCGTCCACTTATTGAAGCCGGTGGCTACGCGCTCCAGCTTTGCGTTAGCAGGCACGATCTGATTGAGCCCGGGATCGGATTTCTGGATTTCTTGTGAGCTTCCCGAAATGGCAACGGACATGAGCAACAATCCCAGAAACGAGCGTAGCAGGCGAGTCATCATGCGCGCCATTCTACCTTAACCGGCTATCCGTAGTAGTGGAAGTCTTTCCAGAATTCAGGCCAGCTTTGGCGCAGTCCGCGACAGACGTAGATATCCGGATGATCTTTTGTCTCTTCGTTCTCCACGCCGTAGCGGTTCCAGGTATGGCCCGCGAGCTGGCATGCCGTGAAATTGCGTTGCAGGAAGGGAAGCGAAATGCCGATCACGATCACCGTTTCCGGCGGCGGGTTACCGTAGCCGCGTTCCCAGAAAGAATTGATGCCGCTGATCGCAAGGGGCAATCCGTAGCGCTCGCCGTAAAGGTTGATGGCCCCTGCCTCACCATAGTTGCCAGCGAGGATACCTGCGTGCGCTTGTTCCGCTGGCGGCAGTGAATTGCGAATGCGCGCGACGGTTATGACCACAACACTCCACCAGCGGGAGTTGACCGGCGCCATCGGCAAGAACATAACGCCAATAAACACGATATCCACCGCGAGTGCGCTCCACGCCAGCGCTCGTACCGCGATAGCTTTGCCGCGGCTGAGTGAAACCAGCCACTGCTGACCCCATACGCAACCCGCGGCATAGAGCATGGGATAGGCCGCCGCCAGGTAATAGTCGCGTCCCCTGGCGATTACGAACAGCAGCAGCGGAACGACGTACATCCAGCCCAGCATGCGAAAGCGCCTGCCATTTTGCGCAAACAGGCAGAAGTAAAGGCCGGCGACGAAAAGCGGAAAAGCCAGGAGCGTCATCTTTAACTGGCCGGGAAGAAAGCCTTGCGTCCGGCCAATACGGATATCGCGCTCGTGAATATGGCGCAGAAAATCGAGCGATACAAAATGATGCTGCGCCTGCCAGACAAGATTGGGCAAGAAGATCAGCAGCGAAGCAGCAACGCCATACCACAGCCATTTGCTTTTCAGATATCGGCGCGCATCGGTCAGCAGCACTCCACCAACGATCCCGAGTGCGAAGAAACCCATGGTGTACTTGGCCATCATTCCTAACCCGATTGCGCACCCAATGGCAATCCACCAGCGAGGGTTGTCAGTGCTGAGCAGGAGAACCACAAAGTAAGCCGTCAGCACCCAAAACAGATAATCGAACGAGACATACTGCATCAGCGCGCCGCCGGCCAGACAAAAAGGAATCGCTGTAACTGCGGCCATGAGCTGAGTTGAACGTCTTCCGCCCAACTCACGTGCCATTAAACCGGTCAGCACGACTGCCGCTGCCTCCGCCACAGCGGCGAAGAAACGGAAGCCTACCAACGTCGTGCCAAAAAGCGAGAGCGCCAGGCGGCCAAAGAAGGGCGTAACCGGCGGATAAGCCACGTAGCCCCACGCCAGATGGCGGGCATCGTCGAGCGTGGCCAGTTCGTCGCGATGGAATCCGTAGCGGCTGCCGGTCAGGACATGCACAATGATCGTCGCAATGGCCACGATGGCCAGAATGGCTGCATCGTCTGACCAGTGGGGGCAACGGATGACAGAAGAACCTTCCTGGTCAGATTCCGCGCTGGCGCTGGCTGGTGAAGACATGGATGAAATATAACATTAGGCTGGCTGAGTCCCACCCCGGGAAGATGCAGGTGTGACGAAATTCTGGACTCGATGAGGAATTTCCTCAGCGTCAGCTCAAACGAATATCGAACAGTGCCAGCCAGTACTGAAGCGATTGCAAGGCGAACCCGCAGAGTATCAAGGCAATGCCAAAGACCCCGAGCCGTCTCTCCGGCAGATTGTCGGCGTAGTACTCAATAAATGGATTGACGGTGATAACGATGCCAGTCACCAGGCCCGTCACCAACCCTACGCGAATGGCAAACGCCCAGGCGTGATCCACGTGGCGAACGAAGGCGCTGCAGATGAGCGCGGTGGCAAGATAGCCGATGGTCCGAACCACTGTTCCCCAGAATTGACGGCGGGTGAGACGCGGCCGCCCCGAGGCATCGTAATCAGTGGCAGGGCGCATTCCGCGAGCATAGGCGAAGACTTGTCCGATGGTGAGCAGAACGCCGAATGCGAGGGCGAAGCGAAGACCGAGAATCCGATAAAGTCCCAGGCTGAAGCCGAGGCCGCGGATGGCGCTGAACAAAGCTTCCCAGGGCAAGGAATAGTGTTCCAGGCCGCGTGCGGCGCGGTTGAATTCAATGGCAACGGTGATGCCGGTGGCAATGCCGGAGGCAAATCCAAAAAAGAGTCCGAGGCCAAGACCGTAGCCGATGCCGAAGATGATGGAGTAAGTAACCGCCCGGGTCAGCAGCCGCAAGGGGCCATACCGTCCACCTAGCAAGTCGTAGGCGAGATAAAGGCTGCCAAGCACGTCAAGGCATGTCCCGGTGATGCTGATAGCGGCAAGGGTGTGATGGTTCATGCAAGGATTGTAGAAGGGGCGGGGTCCTTCCTTATTTCTAACATCGTTCATATTTCCAATTGTGACTTTCCCTGCGCCAGCCATTCCACCGAGGTCTGCAAACGGCGCTGGCGGGTTTCGTCAGTTTGGCTTCGTCAGCCATTCCACATAGTTTTTTCTGTTAAACTAACTAACTGGTTAGTTAAATGGCCACTGCCAACAAAGCGAGAGTTGCCCGGCGTCCCTTGCGCAAGGGGCCGCCCGCCGTGCAGCGTGAGGCGGCCGAGACCCGGGCTGCGATTCTGCAAGCTGCCATGCGCGAGTTTGCGGAAGAAGGCATTGCAGGGGCCCGCATGGAAGCTATTGCTGATGCAGCCGGCGTCAATAAAGCCCTGCTGCATTACTACTTTGATGATAAGGAGCGGCTCTACGGCGAGGCGCTCGACCACGTTTTTGCCACGCTTTCGCGGCGTGTGTTGCAGGTGCTGGAGCGCGACCTGCCGCCGCGAGAAAAGATCATGGCCTATGCCGGAGCCCATTTCGATTTTATTGCGGCATCGCCCATCTATCCCCGCCTGGTGCAGCGCGAGATGATGCGCGCTGGCCGCCACGGTTCCCCCCATATGCGCCGCATCGGCGAACGTTATCTGCGTCCGGTATTTGCCCGGGTCGTCGCGCTGCTGCGCCAGGGCATGGCCAGCGGCCAGTTCCGCCAGGTAGATGCGGAAAATTTTGTGGTCTCGCTGATCGCCATGAACGTCTTTTATTTCAGCAGCGCCCCCATGATGGCAATCGTGAGCCGGCGCAATCCACTGACCGCGCAACGCATCGCGGATCGCAAAGCCGCAGTCATGGATGTAGTCGCGGCGACATTATTTCCATCCGGAGCCGCAGCAGCCAAAGATGCCGGCCCCGCCAGGAGAGCTTCCAAGTGACGCAAGGAAAGAAATTTCTGATTCTGGTCGGAATCATCTTTGTTATCTCCCTGTTCTATTTCATTTTCTTCAACGATCATTCCAGCGACTTGCAACTGATCGGTATTGTTGACGCCAATCAGGTGATGGTCAGTCCCAAGATCATGGGCAGAATCGAGAAGCTGGCGGTGGATGAAGGCTCTCAGGTTCATGCCGGTGACCTGATTGCCCAACTGGATGATGCCGAACTCGAAGCCCAGCAGCAAGCGGCCGCAGCCGCCGCGGCGGGCCTGCATTCACGGCTGGCTGGGACGCAGGCAACGGAAGTTTTGACCAAAGGCACCACCAGCAGCGATGTAGCCAATGCCCAGGCCCGGCTGCAGGCGATGCATGCCAGCTTCGCCGAGGCGCGCGCCGACCTTGTGCGCATTCAGGCTGATGCCACCCGCACCGAGTCGCTGGCCAAACAAGGCATTGCCTCGCAGCAGGCCAGTGACGAAGCGGTTGCCAGCTTGAAAGCGCAGGAGGCGCACGTACATTCCGTGGAAGACCAGGTGCGGTCAGCGGAAGCGGATTTAAACGCGGCGTTGGCGCGCACGCATCAGACCCGCGCCGCCCAAAGCACGGTGGCCGAGACCCGGCAGCAGCAACTGCAGGCCGAGGCACAGCGCGCCGAAGTCCAGGCGCGGCTGGATTATACCCGCGTGACCGCTCCCATTACAGGAACTGTCTCCTTGCGCATTGCACGTGAGGGCGAGGTGGTTTCACCCGGCGCGCCTATCGTGACCATCATCGATCTGGGGGAGACCTGGGTGCGGGCGCCGCTGCCAGAAACCTACTCCGACCGCATCGGGATTGGCGATGAGCTCAGAGTACGCATGCCGGGAGGCGACATCGTGACCGGCAAGGTGATCACCAAGGGGGTGGAAGCCGACTTCGCCACCCAACGCGACGTGAGCCGGCGCAAGCGCGACATCAAGACCGTGCAATTGAAGCTTGCCATCCCCAACCCAAATCGAGCCTTTGTTCCGGGAATGACTGCGATTGTGCTGGTGCCCAAGTCCAAGCTGAATTAGCCATGAATACCTTCATCAAACCCAACGGGGGCTCGGTCGCACATGCTCCCAATGCCATTGAGGTGGAACACATCGTCAAGAAATACGGCGATTTTACCGCGGTGAACGACGTTTCCTTCACTGTGAAGGAAGGCGAAATTTTCGGATTGCTCGGTCCCAACGGCGCCGGCAAGAGCACACTGATTCGCATGATGACCACGCTGCTGCCGATTACCGCAGGGGTGGCCCGCATCGGCGGATACGACGTTAGCCGCGATCCCAATCAGGCGCGCAACACTATGGGAGTAATTCCTCAGGCCATGACCAGCGATTTGGACCTGACCGTTTATGAGAACATGAGCATCCACGCCAAGCTCTACAATGTGTCGGCCAAAGACCGTGTCCGTTCGATTAACGAGCTGCTGGAATTGGTCGACCTGACCAAATGGAAGGATACGCCTGCTAAAAATCTTTCCGGCGGCATGCGCCGGCGCTTGGAGATTGCGCGCGGGCTGGTGCACAGCCCCAAAATCTTTTTTCTGGATGAACCCACGACCGGTCTCGACCCGGTTTCCCGTGTGGCCGTCTGGGAGATGCTGACCAATATCAAGCAGCACCGCAATCTCACAGTCCTGATTACCACGCACTACATGGATGAAGCCGACCGGCTCTGCGATCGCATTGCCATCGTGGACCACGGCAAGCTGGTTGCGCTCGATACGCCCAACGCGCTGAAGCAGACAGTCCCCGGCTCCAACGTCATCGAGGCCCAATTTGGGAATGCGCCAAACAACTGGGAGCAGTTGCTGCAAGGCTTTCCCGATGTCCGTAACGTGCAAGCTCAGGGTGGCAATGCTTACCGCTTGCTTTCTGACAACAGCTCCAAGACCGTGACCGAATTAGTAGCCCTG
>QIAW01000135.1:10002-12552 GCA_003225655.1 Acidobacteriota bacterium | reverse complement strand
ACGGGCTTCAAGCAGGTAACCGAGCGCGACCTCGCGCTGCACGTGGCCGATACCACTGCGCTCAACGTGCAATTGCAGATAGGCGTCAGCACCGAGAATGTGGATGTGGAAGCCTCGCCCGTGCTGGTCGAGACCCAGACCGGCGCAGTCGCCAACACCGTGCTGGGCCAGCAGGTGCGCGAGTTGCCGCTGAACGGCCGCAACTTTGTGCAATTGACCACGCTGCTGCCGGGGCGTCTGTCGATTCCGGTTTCGACAATAAGAACAAAGGGCTCTTCGCCGGCGTCGACATCTCTTTCAGTGGCGCGCCTGCCAATGCCAACCAGTGGCGGGTTGACGGCGCCAGCAACAACGATATTGGCTCGCAACGCACCATCCTGGTCTATCCCTCCATCGATGGCATCGAGGAGTTCAAGATTTCGCGCAACAGCTATGGACCGGAGTATACCGGCGCCAGCGGCGCCCAGGTCAATATCGTCACCAAGGGCGGCGGCAACCCCCCGGGGGCGGTCCGGCGGCCTTGGCCTGCCAAAAAGGCTCGTTGCGCCGCAACGACTTTGGCTACACCTTCGGCGGGCCCATTAAGAAAGACAAACTCTTCTTCTTCTTTTCGGAGGAGTGGAACAAGGAAATTCGCGGCCGCTCCAGGCACATGTGGGTGCCATCGGCCTCGGAGTTGGCGGGCAACTGGAACGATGTAGCCAACTGCCCAATCGACCCCACAACCAAAGCTCCGACCCACAGTCCACCGACTGGATTTGGGCCCAGCAACATCATTCCCGCAAACAAGCTCAGCCCTGGCGGGCTGGCCTATCTATCCCAGCTACCAGCGGCCAACGTCTCCGACCCGTGCGCCAAGTTCACCTGGAACCAGGCAGTGAAGGTCCCGGTCCCCTGGCGCGAAGAAAGCATACGCGGCGATTGGAACATCACCAAGAACACGTCGCTGATGGTCCACTACACCCAGGATTCCTGGAAAAACCCGTTGCACGCGGGCGTGGAGAACGGTCTTTGGGGCGACGGAAAATCCCCGAAGCTGAGCGAGGGGTGGGACCAGCCTGGCTATATGGCGGTGGCCAAGGTGACCACTACCTTGAGCAGCACCGCGGTGAATGACTTCGAGTTTTCCTGGTCGGGAAACCGCATCACCGTTAGCCGTGCCGGCGATACTCCGGCGCTGAATGACACCATCAGGGCCGCGGTTCCAACCGTATTTCCGCTCAGCGGCAAGCTGCATAAGGGCAGCGTCGCCATACCACAAGGCTGGTTCGGTGACCCCACCGGTACCATGGGGATATTCTCGCCCTGGAACAACCGCCAGGACCTCTTCACTTGGAAAGACGACTTTTCCAAGGTTATGGGGGCCCACACCTTTAAGGTGGGTGTCTTGTACGGCCGCAGCGCGAAAGATGAAGAACAAGGCGCCGAAAACGGCGGCTTCTGGGCTCCAGTAGGTATCAATAACACCCTCTGGAGTGGAAGCTCAGGGAATTTTTATTCCGACATGATGTTGAAAGGGACCCTTTGGGGTTACGGTGAGAATGCTGCCAACAACACCTCCTTGATCCGTTGGCGCGATCTGGACTTCTACGCCGGCGATAATTGGAAGATCAGCCGCCGCTTGACGCTGGAATACGGATTCCGCTGGCAACTGCAGCGCCCCGAATACCTGGAAGACAATAACTATGCGATGTTCCGGCCCGATCTCTACAATCCGGCGCTGGGCTCTGATCCCTGCAATGGCATTGTTATCGCTCCGGGTGCGCCCACGTCAGGTCCGCTCTCCTGCGCCGGCATCGGGTCAAAAATTACCCCGCCCTTTGCTTCCCGGCGCAGCCTTGTGCCCGCCAACAATCACCTTGTCTCTCCACGCCTTGGTTTTGCCTGGGATATCTTCGGCACGGCCAAGTTTGTGGTGCGTGGCGGTATCGGCCAGTACTTCTCGCGTGATCCGGTGGGCCTTGCCCTCAGGATGCACGCCAACAATACCCCCTTTGCCATCAGCACCGGCGGAGAAATACCGCTCGATGGCCCGCTCGTGACCAGTGGCCCGGGCCAGAACGCCTTCGACGTTATAGCGGGAGGCAGGCCTCAGCAGGGATTGGAGAACAACACCAATGCCGCCAATACCTGGCAGTGGAACATAAATACTGAGACCGCTTTGTGGAAAAATGCGAAGCTGGAATTGGGATGGGTGGCCACGCGCGGAATCCATCTTAACTCTTCGGCTCAGATCAACCAGATCGCTCCGGCCAACCGGCTGGCCTATCTGATTGACGCCAACGGGCGGGTGGCCGCCGACAATCCCACTTTCACCACGGGTACTGCCAACAACCTCTTCCCTTTCCAACCCCTGGCCGGAGGAGGTACGCTGGTCATGTGGAATCATCGGGGAGATTCGATCTACCACTCGTTGCAAGCCATGTTTAGCACCAAATTCACCCGCAATTCGATGTTCCAGGCCAGCTATACCTACTCCAGGAACATTGCTGACACCACGCTGCACTATGTCGATACCACCACCGGCGTAGCGGATTCGTACAACTCGCG
>QIAW01000135.1:3509-9981 GCA_003225655.1 Acidobacteriota bacterium | reverse complement strand
CGTTGGATGGTAAGAATACATTCCTCAGGGGCGTCTTGGGCAACTGGGAGGCCGGCTCAATCATCAATCTGCTCACCGGACCGGCGCAAACCATCACCGGTACCGTTGATCCCATTGGCAACCCGTGGGGTGTTGGCAATGGCGCCGTGACCTCAGGCAGACCGCTGCGAGTGAAAAGCCAGCCTTGCCATATCGACAGGCATGGCGGAACCTCGTTTATCAATCCGGCTGCTTTCACCTGGGAAAGTTTCAAACTGGGTGGATATGATAACGGTGGAATCGGCCAGTGCGCGGGCCCTGCATTCGATAGTGTTGATTTCGCCCTCGACAAAAACTGGAAGCTGCCCTTCCATGCCGGCAAGTACTTCGGCGAGCAGGCCAGAATCCAGTTCCGCTTTGAGGCCTTCAACCTGTTCAACCATCCCATGTTCCAGAATCCCAACACTACCTTTCACCTTAAGGATGCGCCTGGCCTTACACCCGCAGATTGTCCCGGCGGTGCCGGCAACAAGCGTGGCGCAATCGCCCACGCGCATGTATATTTCCCAACTCATTCGCCAAAACCGCCTGGATGAGGCCGAGCAAAAGTTGTGGAGCGTCCTGACGCAGCAACCCGATCAGAGCTGGGCGCTGGACCTCATGGGCGCCATACGAATGCGCCAGAAGCGCTCCCAGGAGGCTGAGGCCCTGTTCCACAAGGCGGCAGCCTTGAACCCCAAGGATCTCGAGGCTTACCGCAGTCTGGGTGAGATCTACCAGGGACTGGGCGACAACCAGCAGGCGATTGCGTCATACGCAGAGGTCGTGAAGCTTACGCCGGCAGACCGTGGCGCAAATGTGGCCCTGGCTACCTTGTACCAGCAGGCGGGCCAATACGGGCAGTCGGTGGAAGCGGCAGAGCGGGTTCCCACGGCGGCGCGTCCGCCAGAGCTTTTGCCCGTGCTGGCAGCGGATTACTTCGGTTTAGGCGATGCTTCCAAAGTTCCCCCATTGATACAACGGGTCTTGCGCCAAAGCTCCCTCCATCGCGGCGCCACGCTGGAATTTGCCACAGTGCTGGCGCGCAATGGTTATGCCGAAGATGCGGCCCACTTGCTGCAGATTGTCCGTCCAGCAAAACCTTTGGCTGAATATTTGTATACCCTGGCTCGGGTACGCGAGGCCCAGGGCCAGTCTGCGGTGGCGCAGGAGTTGCTCGCGCAGGCACTGAAGCTGGAGCCCAAGTCCTACAACATACTTCTGGATTCCGCCCGCTTGGCCGAGCGGGCGGGGCATTGGGATAGCGCGGCTGATCTCCTGCGCCGGGCTGATGAGGTCGCGCCCGATCGCCCCGAGGTTATGACCAAGCTGGTTGGGGCCCTGTTGAAGGCTCACCGGCCCGAGGACGCAGTGGAGGCTGCCAAGAGGTTGGTGGCTGCTAAGCCAGACGATCCTGAATCTCAATACATCATGGCGCTCGCGCTGGCAGAAGACGACCGCTCGGAAGCGGCCGAACCCATCGCCCGCAAGCTGGTCGAGCTCCGGCCGAATGACGCGGCCAGCCTGCTCTTGCTCGGCATGGTGCAATTCAACCAGGGAGATGTTGCTGGCGCAAGGCAGAGCCTGGAGCATTGCCTGGCGGTCGATCCTCAGATGACCGACGCGCACTATTATTTGGCGGTACTGGCGCAAAGAGAGGGTAAAGTAGATCTAGCCCGCGGAGAATTGGAGTCTGTGGTGCAGGCAAATCCAAACCACGCTGCAGCCCAGTCGGCGCTGGGCATCGTTTATCTGCAAATGGGAGAAACGGAAAAGGCCAGGACCGCCTTGGAGCAAGCGACCAAACTCGCTCCCGATGTTTCTCAGAACCATTATCAGTTGGGCCTCGCCTATACCCGTCTGGGTTTGGCCGACCGCGCCCGCGCTGAGATGGAGCAATACCAAAAACTCCGGGAAATCGAGAATAACCAGCTCAAGTACCGAATTCCGGCAACCGTCACCGCATCACCTGGGCCCCAAGGCCACCCATGAACTGGCGCCCACAAATTGACGCACACGGCAAATATGCGTTGGCACTTCTAATTGGAAGCTATCTCAAAAATGTCTTTCGCAAGGGCGCGGCTTCAGAAGTTGCGGAGAAACACGTTTTGGGCGAGATCACGTGTCAGGGCACGAGTTTACTCGTGCCGGAAGTTGCTGAAAAATCATACTTCCTTGCTGCCGCAGGCTTGCGCGTAGCGAAGCGGAGCGCACAAAATAAACGTTTTTCCGCGGCCTCTTCAGCCGTGCCGAAAAGCCGGGGACGATGGGTTCTACCAATCCTTTCCGGCCTGATGTTAGTCGTCGGTGCGGCTGCCCAGGAGCCCGCCCAGAAAGCGGCCCAGCAGCGCGACACGGCAGAGCAGCACTTCCACTCCGCTCAGACCTTTCAACTCGCCGGTGATTATGAAAAGTCCGCAGCTGAGTACCGCGAGGCGATCGCGCGTGCTCTTCAGCATCTCGGAAATCTTCGCGTGTCGCAAGGAAAATATACGGAAGGAATTGACCTGCTGGAGACCGCGGCGCATATCCAACCCAAATACTCTGATGCTGCAATTGATCTGGCTATCGCCCAGCTCCAGAGCGGCGCTTTAGCGAAATCCAAGCCCCTGGTGGAAGATGTTCTCAAGCAGGATAGAGCGAACTTCCGGGCGCTCAACCTGATGGGGAAGATCTACTTCATAGAAGGCGACTTCCAGAAGGCTGCGGATGACTTGCAGGCGGCGTTGAAACTGGAACCTGACTTCGACGTCGCATATAGCCTGGCGCTGGCTGATCTGAAGCTGAAAAAAATAGTTGAAGCCAACGTTCTTTTCGACGAAATGCTGGCTTCTATCAAGCCATCCGCAGAGCTGCATGCCCTCATCGGCGTCGCCTATCGCGAAACTGGATACCTTGACCAGGCAGTTACCCATTTTGCCAAGGCGGTCTCCCTTGACGCAAAACATCCACATGCGCACGCTTCGCTGGCGTTGACCTATCTGTTACAAGGCCCGCAAAAGTACACTGAGGCGGGCGAGCAGTTTGAAGCCGAGCTGGCAATCGACCCGGACGACTATGCCAGCAACTACTTCCTCGGTATCATCCGTCTGCGTGAGCATAAGTTGGCCGAGGCGGAGAAGTGGTTTGACCAGGCCACAAAGTTGCGGCCGGATGATCCTGACGCATTCTTTAACCTCGGCCAGGCGTACTTGGAGCAGGGTGCATTTGAGAAGGTGATACCCATTCTCCAGAAAAGTGTGGCCTTGAGCAAAGATCCTGGCCACAATGACTTTCAGGTCGCGCGGGCGCACGAGATGCTGGGCCAGGCGTGGCAAGAACTGGGGAAGGAAGTCGAAAGCGCATCTGAAAAAGCACGCGCCAAGCAGGTCCGGTCGGGGCAACCGCGGTCCGCGCAGGCGCCGAGTCCAGAGGGTGCGGTCGACAACGTCGCGGTCCAGGTGGGGCGCTCCGGACAGCAGGAACTGCGTACCGTGCTCATGAAGACACCTGCCAATGCAGCCTCCACCAGTGCGCAGGAGGCGGAATACGTCAGATCTGTCTCCCAATGGGTCGGAGATGCCTATCACAATCTGGGGGTCATTGATGCCCGGGGAGGTCGATTTCAGGACGCCGTGGCCGAGTTCCAACATGCGGCACACTGGAACTCCAACATTGAAGCACTCGACCGGAATTGGGGCGTGGCCGCTTTTCGGGCGAATCTATACCAGGAGGCGATTCTCCCGCTGGAACGCCAATTGCGGCGCAAGCCAGACGATATGAGAGTTCGCGAGATGCTGGGACTTAGCTACTTCATGACCGACAAGTTTGCCGAGAGTGCGAAAATGTTAGGCCCGATTTCCGATCAGTTACCCAATGACCCCGCCCTGTTGTACGCCGCCGGCGTTTCCCTTGTGCGCACGGGAGACGTCAAGCATGGCGGTGAGGTTTTCTCTCGCATGTTGGAGCAAAATGCAAACGTTCCTGAAGTCCATCTTATGCTTGCGAAAGCTTATGCGGAGCAGGCAGAGTACGAACAGGCACAAGCTGAGATTTCGCGGGCACTCGAGCTCAATCCTAAACTTGGGGAAGCCCATTACCACGCGGGAATGGTTTATTTCAAACAGGGACGATTGGAGGATGCTATGCGAGAGCTCCAGGCGGAGCTTTCGCTGAACCCGCGGTACGTTCCGGCGATGTATCAGCTAGCTTACGTTCGCATTGCCCAGCACGAGATGGATGAGGCAATCCATTTGCTCACCGATGTCATCGCACAACAACCCTCTTATGCCGACGCCTACTACCAGCTTGGCAAGGCAATGCTGGAGAAAGGTGATCTTAAAGGTGCGATTCAGAATCTGGAAACACGCCAGGGCCGGAACGACGAGGCCGAGCGTGCTCTTCAGAAATATCAAGAACTCACGGAGAAACGGCAGACAGCGGGCAACCCGAAACCGCAGAATTAGGGATGCCAAGAAACTCCAAGGCAATCACGGCGCTGCTGCGATTCGGCTGAGAGTATCTTTTACACGAGGTGCAAGTGGTGACTGCGGATCCTCCTGCAGAAATAGTTTGTACTCCTCAATCACTTCCTTGGTTAAGTTATGACTCTGCAAGATCTCTGCCGCAATGAGGTGAGAAATTGCAAATTTCTGGTGGTTGGGAATAGCGTGCACCTTCCGGGCGTTAGCCAAAGCGAGATCAGATTCACCATTTTGCAGCTCGCTATTGGCCAAAACTGTGAGAAGCTGCGCGTTCGACGGGTCCGCGCTCAAGGCCCGCAATAAAAACGGCTCTGCCTCTTTATATTTCTTGGCGTCATAGAGCATGTGGCCCATATTCAAGTTGGCGTCTGAGATGTGCTCATCAAGGGCCAAAGCTGCACGGAATGAGTCTGCCGCTTTTTCCTGCTCGCCCATGTTCCAGTAGGTTACTCCGAGATTGTTGTAGGCGGCAGCGTACTTTGGATAGAGAACCGTAGCGCGCTCGAAGTGCTCTTTGGCCTCTTTCCATTGCTTCTGGTCGAGGTTCTTAGTGCCTTGATCAAATTCTTTCTTTGCCTTTTCGGGAATATTCAGTTCCGTAGCGGAAATGGAGCCTTCTTCGCCGGCCGACTGAAGATCCTGAGGTTCGGCTTTGACCTTCACAAATTCTGTATGATTGGCCCCCGAAACGGAAATGGTACCGGTGGTAGTTGGAATGATCCCGCTGCCGGTAACCTTGATTTTGTAGTCTCCTGGTTTCAGATACAAGAAAACAATTGGACGGAAACCATCGGTTGCCTGGGAGTCGACAAGGCTCCCTTGGCTGCTGAGAAGTTCTACGCGCAAGTTTGCAGGCGCTTTACGATCGTTCTCGTAGGTTATTTGCACGGTCAACTGTGATTGGGAATTGGTATCCATATTTTGGGCATAAACAGACGCGGCCGAACCGGCGGCGAGAACCAAAGCGAAGAAACGACGAATAAACATCGTTCCACCTCCAAAATGTTTGACCCTGCCAATGTGAGCTCTGGCCCGGGGAGATCGACCGAAGGAGCGATTGTCTCTACCGAATCACTGCCATAACTGGGCTGATAGCATGTGATTTCTTAAGTTTAGCCCGCCTGAAGTACCAATTCAACCGCTAACTCCGGGAAGCGTAATGCAGGGGATTTTGGTGGACCTGGTCGGGATCGAACCGACGACCTCTTCCATGCCATGGAAGCGCGCTCCCAGCTGCGCCACAGGCCCACTTAGTCAAAGCAGCACAATTATTTATTTTCGCAGCCGTAACCACATTCGTCAAACGATAAAGGCAGCACTCTATGTTTTCATGGTTAAGCGCGCAGTTCCCTCAGGAAATTTCAAGTCAATATGCCAAAGATTCTCGACAACAAGGATTCACGTTAGTTTGAACTTCCCTCAGGAAATTTCAAGTCAATATGCCAAAGATTCTCGACAACAAGGATTCACTTAGTTTGAACCCCTATGCACAACTCGTTCTGAGACAAAGCTGAAATGCACTTGTGATAACAGGTCTTCAAAAATCTGCATAATCAGAGCTGCGGCTTTCAAGATTTCGTATCCAGGTATTCGCCTTAGCACTCCATCCAGAACGGGTACCCCAGGCGCTCTCTCTAAAATCCTATGGTTACTACTTTAGTTAACCGTTGGCAGCCTGGTTGCAGGTTGGGATTGGGAAGGGCGACGCAACCTAGCCGTGAGCCACTTTGATTTTAGGGGGACCTAAAAGTGAAATCCAAGTACATCATCGTGCTGCTCGCATTTCTTCTGATTATTTTCATTAGTTTTCCAGCTCTGATAAGCGCCCAGACTGAGACCGGCACAATCACTGGAGTGGTCACCGACCCCAGCGGGGCGGTCGTGCCGGGGGCCAAGATAATGGTGACCTCGGTCGAAAGGCAGAATACCCGATCGCTCTCCACCGGCAGCAAGGGTGAATACATTGTGACCAACCTCGAGCCGGGAACCTA
>QIAW01000135.1:0-3344 GCA_003225655.1 Acidobacteriota bacterium | reverse complement strand
GGGCGGACGCCATACTGTGGACGCCAAACTTGCCGTCACGGGAGGGGGTACCACGGTTGAAGTGCTCGCCGAAGGCGGCGCCCAGGTCAACACCCAGGACCAGTCAATCTCGCAGGTCGTGACCGGAACCCAGGTGCGAGAGTTGCCCACGATCACGCGCGATCCTTACGATCTGGTGGCCCTCTCGGGCAATGCCACGACGTCGGAAGCGGGCATGAACGCAAACGCAAACAGAGGCATCAATGGTTTCTCTCTGAACGGACAGCGCGCTGCCAGCACCAACATCCTGCTCGATGGCGGAGAAAATGTGGATGAGTTCAACGCCAATCTGGGAACAACAGTTCCACTGGATTCGGTGCAGGAGTTCCGCGTGCTGACCAGCAACTTCACCGCGGAATATGGGCGGGCCTCAGGCGGAGTGGTGAACGTGGCCACGCGTTCGGGAAGCAATGATCTCCACGGTTCTCTTTATGAGTTCAATCGAGTTTCAAGGTTCGCCGCCAACAGTTACCAGAACCTGGCCACCGGCCAGCCTCGAGACCATTTTGTGCGTAACCAGTTCGGCTATGCCATCGGCGGCCCGGTTGTGAAGAACAAACTTTTCTTTTTCCAAAGCACCGAGTGGGTCAGGGTGCGCAGCAAGCTCAATAATCAGGCTCTGATTCCCAGTCCTGCATTCCTGGCCACCACCGCCGCCAATACTAAGGCCTTCTTTAATGCGGAAGGCAAGCTCAGACCCGACGTCCGAGTCAGCCCGAATCCCACTGATCCCAGGCTGGAGTTGGTGAATTTTTCCTCGGCGCAGGATGCCGGAGGCGGCGACCCGCAGAACACCTATTTTGGTGTGGCCCGCATGGATTACAACATCACCGATAAAACCCAGCTCTATGGCCGCTATGCTGCTGATCATGACATTTTCTTTCCTGGTTTCGTGAGCACAAGTCCCTTCGCCGGCTTTGACACGACCCAGAAAACGTTGAACCAGAACGCGGTGGTCAATCTGACCCACGTGTTTTCTTCATCCACAGTTTCGCAAACCAAGCTTGCCTACAACCGCTTCCATCTGTTCCAGCCTTTAGGATCGGCCGGAGTTGTTCCCGGCATCGCGCCCCGGGGCAGCGTTCCGGTCCAAGTCAACGGAATCAACCTGCTGTTCCCCGGCTACCTGCCACTCGCGCCTGGCAGCGCGCTTCCTTTCGGCGGTCCGCAGAACCTTTACCAGGCTTACCAGGACGTCAGCATCACCAAGGGAGCGCACTCGTTCAAGTTTGGCGGGCAGTACATACAGACACGCGACAATCGCACCTTCGGGGCCTTTGAGACCGGCTTTTACACGCTTTCCCGAACTGGGAGCGAATCTTCAAGCCTGCAAAGCCTGGTGAACGGAACCGTCTTCCAATTCCAGGGAGCGGTAGACCCGAAGGGCAAGTTCCCGTGTGTGGTTGATCCGGTCACGAATAAGCCGATCACAACGCCATCCTGCCTGATTTCCTTGCCGGTCAATCCGCCGCGCTTTGAACGCAACAACTACTTCAACGATGGCGCCGCCTACGCGCAGGATACCTGGAAGGTATTTCCCAGACTTACACTCAATATGGGTGTGCGCTGGGAGTACTATGGCGTGCAGCATAACCGTGTCCGCAGCCTTGATTCCAATTTCTTTTTCGGACCTGGAAGCAACCTGTTCCAGCAGATCACCGATGGTTTCGTAGCCACCACGCCCACCGTTGCCACCCACAAGCTGTGGGAGCCGCGCTGGCGCAACTTCGCTCCGCGCGTCGGCTTTGCCCTCGATCCCTTTGGAGACGGAAAGACCAGCTTCCGCGGCGGCTACGGCATTGCGTACGAACGCAATTTTGGCA
Organism: Acidobacteriota bacterium; assembly: GCA_003225655.1. Taxonomy (GTDB): domain Bacteria; phylum Acidobacteriota; class Terriglobia; order Terriglobales; family Acidobacteriaceae; genus QIAW01. The sequence goes on along the minus strand of QIAW01000135.1, from coordinate 1,482 downwards.
ACGTGACCTTCAACGTGATCCAGAATCCGCCCAACTATGCCGTGCTCTCTTTGCGCTCTCCGGGCGATGTCACCACTCCGATTGCTCTCAGCACCAGCAACTTTGGACCTCTGGGAGCGCCCAGTGGAACCGCGCCCTTGCTGCGCACCAGCTTGCGTGCCATCGATCCGCACATCAAGACCGCGTACGCGCAGTTCTACAGCCTGTCGTTTGAGCACGAAGTGGTGCGCAACACGGTGTTTGCCCTCGAGTATTCCGGCTCGCGCGGCCTGCACCAGTATTCTATCGGCGACATCAATGCGTTGGGCACGGGCGTCGTCTTCGGCGGACTCGACCCCGCCGTGGTCGTGCCCACCACCCGGCTGAATCGCCAGTTCTCGAACATCAACTTCCGCGGCAGCAACGGTGATTCCTATTACAACGGACTCAACGTCAGGATGGAGAGCAAGAACTTCCTGAACCATGGCCTGTCGATCACCACCAACTACACGTGGTCGCATGCCATCGATAACCTGAGCTCCACCTTCAGCGAAAGCAGCAACAACTTCAACCTGGGCTTCACCAATCCGTTTAACCCCAGGCTCGACAAGGGCAACGCTGATTTCGACGTGCGTCACCGCGTCGTGGTCAGCGCCATCTATGAAGTGCCCTTTGCCAAGAATGCAAACGGGTTCGTGCAGCAGGCCTTCGGCGGGTGGGAGATCGCTCCCATCTTCAACGGACAAACGGGCACTCCTTTCACCGTTTTTGACGCAACCAACTCTGCGGAACTTACTCCTCGCTTCGCGCCGCTGACGCCGATCACTGCCTTCCAGGGCAGCGATCACCCGAAGGCAACCGATGCGAACGTCTTTTCCTATCTGGTGTTGCCGCCCAGAAACGATTTCAGCAACCCGGCGCTGGGCTTTTCTGATTTCGGCCCATTCCCTTCGAACATGACCGGAAGGAACGTATTCCGCGGTCCGAACCACTGGTGGCTCGACTTCGGACTCTACAAGAACTTCAAGGTGACCGAGCGTGTCGGCCTGCAACTGCGCGGCGAGGCGTTCAACATCTTCAATCATCCCAACCTGTGGGTGCTGGGATCGTCGGCAGATCCCTCCACCAGCTTTGCTGATGTGGGAACAGCGGGCTGCGGCGCAGTGCCCGGCGCGGTGGCCGGCACCAACGTCTGCCCGGTGGTGCAGGCAAAAAAGGGAGGAATCCCGGGTGTGCTTTCCAACGCCACCAATACCCACGAGCACCGCAATTTGCAATTGGCGATCAAGCTGAACTTCTAACTTGATGCGCCGCACCCTGAGGGGAGCCTGGCCAGGGCTCCCCTTTTTTCATTCTTTTAATCGGTGAGAATTTGCAACCAGCGGAAGCCCGACCTCAATCGGTGGGAGCACCCGGCTTTAGCCGGGTGTAAGAGCGGATAAGATTTGGGCTTCAGCCCCGGTGAATCTGGGCCGATCAAAGAAAACTGTGACCTCCTCAACT
>QIAW01000655.1 GCA_003225655.1 Acidobacteriota bacterium | reverse complement strand
ATCCAGTTCCACTGTGGGCTGTTGGGGGCGTGGTCCGATTCCGAATCCAGTGTCAGCAATAAGACGTTGCCGTAGCGCACCGAATACCAGCGACGGCCTTCGAGGCCCGGGAATTGCTGAAAGTAGTTGTGCAGAGCGCCATCTTCTCGCGTGTCGTGGTTACCCACCACCGGCAGTACCTTGATCTGAGCATCCCGCCAGATTTGCGTTTCTTTATTAAATTCCCGCCAGTCGCCGGCGTTCCCGCCGCTGAGCACCAGATCGCCGTTCACCACAAGCAGATCGGGCTTCTCTGTAGCAATACGGGCAATCAAGGCCTGCCGGCGCTCGGGATTGGTGGCGGAATGGTTGCTCAGATCGGTCGTGCGCAAGTCGCCGTAGGCAATCAGCGTGAAAGGATACTGCTTAGGCTCAGCCGCAAAAAGCTGCTCGTCTTTGGCCTGCGTCTGGCTGTTGGTCTTGGCTTTGTTTTTTTGCTTGGCAACCAGGAGCGTGGCAGCCAGAAAAAACGCCAGAAGCACGCACCCAAGGGTCTTAGATTTCTTCATACGTTGATCTGCAGCCCGTATACGCTGTTAAATCCGTCTGACAGGGCTTCGTACAGCGTGGGATGGGCATGAATGGTGAACATCATATCTTCCACCGTGGCCTCAAGCTCCATGGCGGCAACCGCTTCAGCAATCAATTCAGTCGCCTGCGGACCGATGATATGCACGCCCAGGATTTCGCCATATTGTTCATCGGAAACCACCTTCACAAAACCCTCGTGCGAGCCGACAATGGTCGCTTTGGAGTTTCCCAGAAAGGGAAATTTGCCTACTTTGATCTTGCGTCCGCCCTCGCGCGCCTGGGCCTCAGTCAATCCCACGCTGCCGATCTGCGGCTCGCAATAAGTCGCGCCCGGAATGTGGTTGCGATTCAGCGGCTTTGCCGGCTTGCCCGCGATTTTCGAGACCGCCACAATGCCCTGCATAAAGCCCACATGCGCAAGCTGTGGGAAGCCCGCAATGATGTCGCCGGCAGCGTAGATTCCCGGCTCTTCCGTCTGCATCCATTCGTTGGTTTTGATGAAGCCGCGCTCAGGCTTGATCCGAGTCTTTTCCAGGCCGATGTTTTCCGTACGTGGCGCGCGGCCGATGGCGATCAGCACCTTTTCCGCTTCGAGCGCCTGCGCCTTGCCTTCCGAATCGGCCAGGCTGACCTTCACCCCGTCTTTGGTCTTTTCCACCTTTTGCACCTTCACGCCCAGGGTGCACCTGATGCCGCGCTTGGTGAAAGCCTTGAGCAGCTCCTTGGAAACATCTTCATCTTCAACCGGCACCAGCCGGGGCAGCGCCTCTAAGACCATGACATCCACTCCGAACGAATGATAGATGGAAGCGAACTCCACGCCCACCGCCCCCGCTCCGATCACGATGAGGGACTTCGGAATATTGTTAAGGCTCAGCACTTCGATGTTGGTGAGGATGCGCGCATCCGGCTCAAGACCGGGAAGCATCCGCGCCTCAGAGCCGGTCGAGATGAGGATGTTTTTTGCTTTGATGAATGTAGTCTCGCCCCCTGCCCCGCCTCCGCCTTCAGTAAAGACTTCCACGGTGTGTATCCCATCTTTGGCCCCGCCGGTTAACCTCCCGTAGCCATTGACGGTGGTGACCTTGTTTTTGCGCATCAGGAATTCCAGGCCTTTGGCGTGCTTGAGCACAATCTTGTTCTTGCGCTGCTGCACTGCCGCCCAGTTCAGTTTGGGCGCGGTGACGCCTTCGATGCCGAACTCCTTGGCGTTCTTGAGATGGTCCCATATCTCGGCGTTGAACAGCAGCGCCTTGGTAGGGATGCAGCCCACGTGCAGGCAGGTCCCGCCCAGCAGGTCGTCTTTTTCGATAAGGCAGGTCTTCAGGCCATACTCGCCGGCGCGGATGGCGGCGGTATATCCTGCCGGTCCGCTGCCGATAATGGCCACGTCATAGATGGTTTCAGCCAAAATTTGTGCTCCGATATGCTTACTGGATTAGATGTGGCAAGCAAACTAACGATTGTAAAACACAGGCAGGTGGATGGGAAACCAGCGGATAGTCCTACAGTGACAGCATCGCGAAGGAGTACTGGGCGGATGCACAAATTCGTGGCAGGTTCCGCCCCGGAACTCCGTGACCACAGGTCTAACGCGGCGGCGGCGTTGGCTGATGTGGCTGGTCGGCTGCCGCAGGGTTGTTAGTCACTGGGGAAGCCGGCGCAGCCTGATCCTCTTCATCCCTCGGTGGCGGTGGCGGCAACTCCTTCTCAATGATCTTGCGCGGAAACATCTGGTCGCGCATGGCCGCGTTATACACAAACGACGCCACAACGACTGCCATTTGTTTCAGATCGTCGGGCTGCAACCGGTCGTAAACGTCCATGTTGGAGTGATGGGTGCGGCTTTCGTAATCCATCGGGTCCTGAATGAACTGGAAGCCGGGGATGCCCGCGGCATCGAAAGACTGATGGTCGGTGCCGCCGGTATTGCGCATGGTAAGCGTATCCATGCCAAGATCACGAAACGGCTTCATCCACGCTTCAAAGATAGGCTCGACCCCGGCATTCTCCTGCATGTAAATGCCGCGAATCTTGCCGGTGCCGTTATCCACGTTGAAATAGACAGAGATCTTTGCCTGCTCCGGCTTAGTCGTCATAGGCCCATTTTCCCGGCGCGTGACAGATGGATCGCCCTTTCGGTCAGGATCGTTGGATGGAGGACGCGAACCAAAGTGCTGCGCCACATACCACTGTGACCCTAGCAGGCCCTGCTCTTCACCCGTCCACAGGCCGATGCGGATCGTGCGCTTGGGCTGGACTCCAAGCGCCTTGAGGATGCGCACCGCTTCCATCATGACGATGGTGCCGGCCCCGTTGTCGGTTGCTCCCGTCCCCGTATACCAGGAATCCAGGTGTGCGCCCAGCATCACGACTTCGCCTTTTTTGTCAGTGCCTGGAATTTCCGCGATGGTGTTGTACTGGGTGATGGCATCGCTGAAGGTGTTCTTGATGTTGAGTTCCAACTGTACTTCTTTTTTCTGTTTGAGCAGCCGCGCGATCCGGGTCCATTGTTCGCTGGCCATGATGAGCACCGGCATGGTGACAGCCTGATCGGCCTTGTAGGAACCGCCGTCGACAAAGACCGTGCCGCCGCCGAGGTTGCCCCGGCTATGTTCGACGACCGCGATGGCCTGCTCATCCGCAAAGAATTTGCCGAGCTGCCTCTGCAGTCGGCGGCCGCGCTGGAGTTCG
>QIAW01000654.1 GCA_003225655.1 Acidobacteriota bacterium | reverse complement strand
ACCACGAATTCGAAAAGGCGCGCTTCTACTCCGACGAGGAGCGTAAAGAGCGCGAGAACCTGCGCGCCCTGCGGGAGAAATATCATCTCGATGACTCTTCCACCGGCGTTGTAGGCCGCGAAGACATCGAGGACGTAGTCTCGCGTTGGACCGGCGTGCCCATCACCTCCATCAAGGAAGAGGAATCGCAGAAGCTCCTTCGTATCGAGGAAGAGTTGCACAAGCGGGTCATCTCGCAAGAGCGCGCCATTCTCGCCCTGGCGAGGGCGATCCGCCGCTCGCGCGCTGGATTGAAGTCACCAGCGCGGCCGATTGGTTCGTTCCTGTTCCTCGGCCCCACCGGAGTGGGAAAAACAGAAGTGGCGCGCACCCTGGCGCACTTCCTGTTCGGAAGCGAGAAGTCCCTCATCCGCTTCGATATGTCCGAGTTCATGGAGAAGCACTCGGTCTCCAAGCTCATTGGTTCGCCTCCGGGATACGTAGGCTACGAAGAGGGCGGCCAGCTCACCGAACGGGTGAAGCGCGCGCCTTACTCCGTGGTTCTGCTCGATGAAATTGAAAAAGCGCACCCCGATGTCTTCAATATCCTGCTGCAGGTGTTTGAAGACGGCCAGCTTACCGATGGTCTGGGTAACACCGTGGACTTCAAGAACGCGATCCTGATCATGACTTCGAACATCGGCGCTCGTCATCTGCAGAAGCGTAGCGGGATGGGCTTCCAGTCCGGCGAGGAAGACGCCATCTCCACCAAGGTCGAGGACATGGTGAAGAACGAGGTGAAGCGCACCTTCAACCCCGAATTCCTCAACCGTCTCGATGAAGTGATTATCTTCAACGCTCTGACGGAAGCCGACCTGATTCAAATTGTGGAGCTGATGGTCCAGCAGTTGAACCAGCACCTGGCGCAGCGGCATATTACCATCACCGTGACCGAAGAGGCCAAGAAGTGGATCCTGGAGAAGACGGTCAGCGACCGCAACTACGGCGCGCGTCCTCTGCGCCGTGCCTTGCAGCGCTACATCGAAGATCCGCTGTCGGAGGCGCTCATCCTGGGCACCATTCAGACGCGGCCTGCGTTCATTGAGGTCTTCCTCGATGGCGATAAGCTCTTCTACCGTCCGGTGGATTCCAAGGCGCAGGATGGGGTGCTGCTCTACAGCAATTAGCGAAGTAGATGTAGATAAGGTAATTGGCCTCAAGTTCTTAAAAAACCGCCGGCTTGGCGCTGGCGGTTTTTTATGTCTCGATTGTTATACTTAAAATTTGCCTATGAAAATTATTGTCTATTCGTCTCCTTGGTGCCGCGATTGCCGTGAGGCCAAAATGTTTCTGGCCAGGCACAAAATTGCTTACACAGAGATCGACATCGAAGCCGTCCCCGGCGCCGCCCAGGAAGTGATTGCGCGCACCGGCAAACGCGCCATTCCGCAATTCGTAATTGACGGCAAATGGGTGCAGCCCTACGCCCCAGGCGAAGGCTTTCTTTACGAAAAGATGAGCGAGCTGCTGGGAATTGAGTGATTGCAGAATCGGGTAATTTGAGAATTGAGTAATTTGGGGATTCCATTCGTTTTTCAATTACACAATTACTCTCCTGCGACTGGCCAGCCCCAGACTTCCCATTTACAATTTAACGTTCGCATAGACCAGCCCCGGATGGGTGAGCTTTGGGTGAGCGCCTGTCCCGCGCCAACAAAAGCGAGGGCGCAGCAGCCTTATTTTGGCTGCGAAGTCCTCAGAAGGAAGCCGTGATTTCACGTTATACGCGTCCTGAAATGGGGCGCATCTGGAGCGATGAAAACAAGTTCCGCATGTGGCTGAAGGTGGAAGTCGCCGCCAGCCTGGTGCTGGCGGAAGCGGGAATTGTGCCGCGCGAAGCGGCAGCCGCCATCCGCGACAAGGGCGATTTCAATGTGGAGCGTATTCAGGCCATTGAGGCCGAAGTGAAGCATGACGTAATTGCTTTCACCACCGCAGTAGCGGAAAAAATCGGCCCTGAATCGCGCTGGCTACATTACGGATTGACCTCCTATGATGTGGTCGATACCGCCCAGGCATTGCAGGTCCGTGATGCTTCTGCGCTCATTATCAGCGACCTGGAACTGCTCGCCCAAGTTCTGAAGCGGCGCGCCTATGAGTTCCAGCACACGCCCATGATCGGCCGCACGCACGGCATCCACGCCGAACCCATCACCTTCGGCCTGAAGCTAGCTAACTGGTATGCAGAGACCCAGCGCAACATTGCGCGCATGAAGTCTGCTGCCGAGCAAATGCGGGTAGGCAAGCTCTCCGGGGCAGTGGGCACGTTTGCCCATCTTGACCCCGAGATGGAAGAAAAAATCTGCGTCCACTTGGGACTCGAAGCCGCAGCTATCTCATCGCAAGTCATCCAGCGCGATCGTCATGCCTACTACATCACTACGCTGGCCGTAATCGCTTCCACACTGGATAAGATTGCTACCGAGATCCGCCATCTGCAGCGCACCGAGGTACGCGAGGCGGAAGAATTCTTCAGCGAAAAGCAAAAGGGATCTTCGGCCATGCCACACAAGCGCAATCCCATTACCACTGAGCAGATCAGCGGTCTGGCGCGCGTGGTGCGCGGGAACGCACAGGCGGCGCTGGAGAATGTGGCCCTCTGGCATGAGCGCGATATCTCGCATTCCTCTGTGGAGCGGGTGATCCTGCCCGATTCCACCATTTTGCTGGATTACCTGCTCAACAAGACCACCAACCTGATTGACAAGATGTTCGTCTACCCCGAGCGCATGAAGAAGAATCTGGAAAGCACCGGCGGGCTCATTTTCAGCGGACAGCTTCTGCTCGATCTTGCGGAAAGCGGCATGTCACGCGAAGATGCCTACCAGGTCGTACAAAAACATGCCATGCGCGCCTGGCAGCAGGGATTGAACTTTCGTGAACTGGTTCAGAAAGACAAGCACATCACCTCGCGCCTGTCGTCCAAGAAGCTCGCCCATGCCTTTAATCTCAGCCGGCAATTGCGCAATGTGGATAACATTTTTGAGCGGGTCTTCGGCCGGAAAAAAGCAAAGAAGAGCTAACCACGAAGGAACACAAAGAAGCGCGCCAGAGCTAGTTTAACTTTACCGGCATTCTTCCTCTGTGTCCTTTGTGGTTAAGCCTTTGTGTCCTTTGTGGTTAAAGATTTTTGTCGACAGCGGAAAACAGCGGACCGAACTCTTCGGGCTCACCTTGTAAATAAGCTCGATAGCTATCGTATTTTTCAAAGAGGCTGGCAGTAAAGACACCCAGCACGCCATCAGAAATGCGTACAACCGGCTTGTTGCCGGCAGGACCGACGGCAAGCTGCCAATAAAGCGCGTCGCAGTTTTGCAGGATGGTCAAAATCTTGTCCTGTGGCCGCCGGGCGCGGACCAATGCCGGGAGGTGGCTGGGGGCAAGGTGGGACTCGCCAAAGAGCGCCATCATACTCCTGCGTGGAAAGCGCTCACGAATTTCCGTGATTTTCGCGGCGGCATGGAGGTCGCGTTTGCGGATTGCCCGTAGATTGGAGCGCGGCCCGCAATCAAGGCCGTAGACGGGAACAGCATAGCGGCGGGCGGTGTGCAACAGTTCGCGCACGGGCTGCCAGTCGTATCCCCATTCCTGGTCAAAGCGCAGCGAGGAGCGAAGCTGCTGCTCGGTGATCTTATTCTGCCACCAGTCGTCCAGAACCGGCTGATCAGCGGCAAAAATCGCCTCCAAGCCGAGGCTGGCCGCCTTGCCTCTGGAGGCGGCGTGCGCCACTAAGTGGGCAGCATAACCCTGCGACGCGGCAAGCGTATGGTAGTCGCCGATCAGGATTACTTCTGCCTCCAGCAGCTCTTCGTCGAATTGCGCTGGCGTTATGGCGCACTGGTACGTCTGAAAAGCGTCGCGAAAATCGCGCAGGTATTTGCGCTGCACCAGTGGGTCAAGCGCACGGATCTCCTGGGTAATGCCGGTGACCGCCCGCCGCTCCCATTCCAGGCGTGAGCTTCGGCGGCGGCGCCCATTCTTGCCAGTGCTTCCCATACATTCTTTTGCAGGGTAGAGATTTGGTATGCTTCTCTCTCTACACTCAATTTTGGTCCAGGGGTTATTGAGTTAGATGCAAGAAGCTACATGAAAAACCGGGATCCTGAAAATTTGACCATCGCCGTGACCGGCGCCAGCGGCGTGATCTTCGCGCGTCATCTTCTGAAAGCCGCTGATGCTGACCCGCGCGTAGAGGTGATCAACTTTATCGCTTCGGAAAATGCGCTGCGGGTGCTGGCCGAGGAGGTGGGCATTCGCGGACGCAGCAACCTGGTTGAGCAACTGCTGGGGAAGAAGTCGCGCAAAATACGGCAGCAGAATAACGAGGATATCGGCGCCAACGTGGCCAGCGGCTCTTATCCTACCGACGCCATGGTGGTAATTCCCTGCAGCATGGGTACGCTGGCGCGAATCGCCAACGGACTGGCCATGAAGTTGATCGAGCGCGCGGCCGACGTCTGCCTGAAAGAGCAGCGGCCGCTGCTGCTGTGCGTGCGCGAGACGCCGTTGAACAAAATTCACATCCGCAATATGTACCGCGCCGCCGATGCCGGGGCCGTGATCTTTCCTCTGATTCCGACTTTTTACAACAAGCCCGCTTCCCAGGACGAGATGGCCCGCCAGTTTTCGGGCCGGGTGCTGGCCCACATTGGCCTGGAGCAGCCGGATACGTATCGCTGGAAGGGGTAGAACAGTCTTTAGCACTTAGATGCAGTTGTCACACGGATTTCTCGCAAGTCCTCGACAATTGACAAACGTACCGACAAACGGTACGCTTGGCGAATGATCCTCAGTTTCCGCGACCGGGATACCGAGCGGTTTTGGCAAACAGGTCGCGGGAAAAAGGTTCCGGCAAATCTTCGCCGGACGGCCATGCGGAAGCTCTTGATAGTTAATGCCGCATCACAGTTAGAAGATTTGCGGATTCCGCCAGGGAATCGATTGGAGATTCTACATGGGGATCGAGAAGGCCAACATGGCATACGAATCAATGACCAATTTCGGGTGTGCTTTGTTTGGCGGAATGGGAACGCTTACGAAGTAGAGATCGTGGATTATCACTGAAGTATCTACCCTGAAAGGATTGTTATGCGCAGGAAGAAGGGACGTGCAGTTTGGGAATGGAATATTCATCCCGGAGAAATCCTGCAGGAAGAATTTCTTAAACCTCTCGGTATTAGTGTGTACGAACTGGCCAAGCAAATTCATCTAATCCGTTCGCGGGTGAATGATATTGTCCGTGGCCGGAGGGCAATCACAGCAGATACGGCCTTGCGTCTGGCGAAGTTTTTCGGTACAACCCCGGCATTTTGGATGAATCTCCAGACTACCTACGAGTTGCGCGAAGCCAACAATAATTCGGCGGCTGAACTTGAAAACATACAGCCGATCCAAATCCATGTACGTAAGACCCATGTTGCTGCTCATTGATGTTGTCAGCTTCTACGTTGCTCAAACGCCTTTGCAATCACTTTGCACGCCGACTCGGAGACCTTAAACTCCGGCAACTGTTCGCGTTTGATCCACTGCGCCTCCAGCGCATCGCCGCCAGAACGCAGTTCGCCGGATTTCCTTCGCGCGAGAAAATCAATGACCACATAGTGATACTGTGACTTCCCGGCGCCGGATTCAGCCCCGGGAATAATGCTCTCAAAAACTTCCAGCAATT
>QIAW01000653.1 GCA_003225655.1 Acidobacteriota bacterium | reverse complement strand
GCGCCGATGATCGTACCGTTAAGATTGGCGAGTTCGAGGTCCCAGGTAGCTGCCAGTGAGAGGGGAGCAGGAAGCGCAGTGGCTTTGGCCTGAGGGCGTGTACCGCCCGGGCCGGCGCCCGCTGGGCCGTTGGTGATCTGGAAGGCGGGAATGCCCAGCCGCGGGATTCCTGGCACAAAACGAAAGTGACCAGGCTCCCGGATGCCGTGCAACTCCTGGATCTTTTCGTCCAAGGTCATGCGCTTGACCAACTCGCGGGCCCGCGCCTCCGGGTCTTGCGCCCAAATCGCCACGCTGCCGATGGCCAGCACAGCCGTCAGGGTATGAAACACAAACTTGCGAAACAACCTCATGAACACTCCTCCTAATGTTATCGGAAACAGACAAACCTTTTCCGTACCGTTGCTACCAACAACAGATGTAATGGGATATGACGATATGTGTTTAAGCATGTGCTGTCGCGGGAATTTTTCGTCTTTTGGTCATCAACAAGTCATTTGCCCCCGGTTGCGGGACCTGAAGCGACTTCTCCGGCTTGTAGTATGAGCTTTCCCTGAAGATTAATCTGCTCCGCCGAGCTGGCGACATAGATATCAAAATCTCCCGATTCCGCCTTCCACTGCTTACTGTTCACGTCATAGAACGACAGTGCTCTGCGATCAAGAGTGACGCTCGCCCGGCGGGTCTCCCCAGGCATGAGGTGAATCTTGGCGAACCCTTTAAGTTCCTTGAGCGGGCGCGGAACACTGGCATGGCGGTCTCCAACGTAGACCTGGGCAATCTCAGAGCCTTCGCGTCCTCCCGTATTGCTTACATCGAAGGAAACTGTGGCCGTGCCATCTTGCTTCATTACATCAGGTGAGATCGCCAGATTGCTGTATTTGAACTTGGTGTAGGAGAGTCCATAACCAAAAGGAAAAAGCGGTTTGGTAGAAGCCTTATCGAAGTGCCGATACCCCAGAAAAATACCTTCCTTGCAGGCCACTCTCTTGGCGTCGCCTTGCGGATAATAGCTGTTGAAAACGGCGCTATCTTGCCAGCGGCGCTCAAAACTCACCGGCAGCTTTCCCGATGGGCTGAAATCGCCGAAGAGCAGTTGGGCCAGTGCGGTCCCACCCTCCTGTCCCGGATACCAGGCATGCACCAGCGCAGGAACGCGCTCCACCCACCGTGTCATATCAACATTCCCACCCGCGGTCACCACGATAATGGTGTTCTTGTTGGCGCTCACGACCTGATTGATGAGCTCATCCTGGCCGGCAGGCAATTGGAATGTGCGGTCGGCCCCCTCTCTTTCATTGGAGGGATCGAATCCAACGAAGACAACCGCAACATCGGCCTGCGCCGCCAGAGTTTTGGCCGCCGGGTCGGCAAGGTTCTCAGAGCTGACAATCCCTAAGCCGATATTGGCCTCGTTGCCTTTCTCGAAGTATTCCAGAGTGATTTTGTACGCCCGGTCCGCGTGCAACATTTCGTGATAGTTATGAACGGTTTCGCTTTCCTGCTGCTGCCAGTAGTCGAGAACCGCCCGATTGTCGATATACAACTTATAGCCGCCCCGGGTGGATACATAGAATTGGTAGGCGCCCGTGCTTTGCGGCCTGTAATAACCAGTCCAACGCGCGGAGAAGCTGGCGGCGGAACCGCCTCCCAGGCTGCCGTGAAAATTAACATGCCGGTCGGTCCGCGTCATGACCGGTTCGCCCTGCAGATTGATATTGTCGAAATATTCCCGCCGCAGCCCCCTCTGACCATCGCTTTCCGCGGTCATGAAATCCGTGGTGTCGAAGGCGTCCTCCCATTTGGGAAGGCCGCGGTCGTAATAAACCTTGATGCTGGCCCCCTGGTAGTCGCTCAGCCCTTCCAGGTAACTGACCGCCTTGAACGGTAGTACTCGCGAGCTGCCCCCGCCGCCGGGAACCGCCGGATAGGCATCTGGCCCAATCACCGCGATGGATTTGACCTTGCTTTTGTCGAGCGGCAGAAGATTGCCTTCATTCTTCAGCAGTACCATGCTGTCTTTGGCGGCTTCCAGCGCAAGCTGGCGCGCTTGCTGGTTATAACGCGGGATGCTCAAATCTGTCTGCTCACGATCCAGAAATCCAAACTGGATTGCCTTGCGCAGTATTCTCCTGACTTTGTCGTCCAGCGTGGCAACCGGCAGCTTTCCCTCCTGGATTGCGGGAAGCAGGTTCTTGCGATTCATGAATTTGGCAGAAGGCATCTCTAAATCCAGCCCGGTGGTAGCAGCGGCAACCCCGTCATAGGTGGAATCCCAATCCGACATCACGATGCCATCAAAGCCCCACTCCTTCTTTGCCACCTGGCTGTTGAAATATTCGTTCTGGGTCATGTGGATGCCGTTGACCAGATTGTAGGAATCCATGATGGCGCCCACATGCGCCTCTTTCACCGCCGCTTCAAAGGTCGGCAGATAGATCTCGCGCAAGGTCCTCTCGTCAATGTCTGAACTGACGTTGTGGCGGTCATACTCTTGGTTATTGCCCAGGAAGTGTTTCACCGTGGCAATGACACCCTGGCTTTGGATGCCCTTGATGTAGGCAACCGCCGTGCGCGAGGCCAGGAACGGGTCCTCACCGTAGTATTCAAAGTTTCTCCCTGCCATGGGCGCGCGATAGATATTTACGCCCGGGCCTAACATGAAATGCACGCCGCGAGCGCGGGCCTCTTGCCCGATCATCGTGCCTACGCGATTCACCAGCTCCGGGTTCCAGGAGGCGGCCAGCGCGATCCCCACGGGATAAGCAGTCGAGGGACCATAATTTCGGACCCCGACCGGACCATCCGCCATTTTGAGCGCCGGCAGCCCGAGCCGCTCATAGCCGCGAATGTAAAACGCATTCTGGCCGCCGATCATGTCGATCTTCTCTTCCAGCGTCATCTTGCTGAGGATCGAACTAACTTTCTGCTCGATCTCAGACTGGGAGCGGGACAAATCTTGCGCAACAATATTAGGTGCGAGCAGCAACATGATTATGAATAAATACGAGAGTCTTATCATTTATGTGGGTCCTTTAAATTTTTCTACCGCAATTGCTCCTTGCCGCTTCTCTATGACTGTTCAAGACTCGGTTTGGACAGCGCAGGAACTCGCGGCATAAGTAAACTCGTGCCCCGATACATGTCTTCTCGTAGCCCAGAGTTTTTACGCAACTGCTGTCCAAATCACGATTATGAAACAGCTCTTCGCCTGGGAACCTGTTGCGAGAATTGTGAGTTCTCGCAACAGATTCCTTCCCTATGGTTCAGAAGGCGAACTTCAATCCGAACTGAAGCTGGCGCGGAGTGGCGGCGGAGTTGATAATTCCCAAACCTCCGCCAGCATTCGTGCCAGGATTGAGCCAGTTTGCCCGGTTGAAGGCATTAAAAAAGTCTGACTGGAACACCAGGTTCATGCCTTCCCGGGGCAGGTTGAACCGCTTACGTATCGAAAAATCGAAGTTGAGGTAGCCTGGGCCGAGGATGTTTCCCGTGGGGGCGTTACCTACATGGTTGAATGGTCCTGTTCTCGCCGTCACGTTTGCTGTCATGAACGTGGGTGTGTTCATAATTTGTTGCAGGCTGATCGGGTCCTTGACAACGCCGGGGTTAAACCAGCACTTGGTTGCTTGCGGGCAGGTAAATCCCGAATAGAGCGGCACGCCGGGGACGATGTCAACGCGGCGATTGAAGCTCTGGTTTCCCACTGCTTGCGTGGCGGTGACGGTGAGGGGCTGGCCGGACTGGGCCCGGGTTATGCCGCCTACCTGCCAGCCTCCCAGGAGAACGCCGATTGGGCCTTGCTGACTGCGGAAGAATGGAAATTCGTAGTTGTAGGTGACCACGAACACGTGCTGCCGGTGAAAGCTCAGCGGCCCGTAATCGAAGCGCTGCCAAGGTATTACCTGGCCGTTGGGGAGAACACAGGAGAAGGCACATTCAGGTTCAGGATTGTCATTGATGCCGCCGGTGTCGCCCAGCGTTCTCGCCCAGGTATAGCTGACCGTGGTCTGCAAGTTACCTTTACGCTTGGTGGCAAAAACCTGCAGGGCGTTGTAATTGGAGTTGCTGTCGCTGCGGTACTGGGTGATGTCGGTATAACCCACGAAGGGACGAATGGGGTTGTCCACAACCTGGCCAACGTTCGTAAGTGCAGGATTGGCAGCGAAGGCGGCGTTGACCACTTCAAAAGTTGGCACATTGATATTAGGCTGGCGCACTTCATGCCGCCCCTGGTTTCCTACATAATTTATTTCCATGAGAACACCATAGGGAAGCTCATGCTGCACTCCGAAACTGTACTGCATGGAGGAGGCATTTTTGAAATTCGGGTCTACCGCGCTCATGCCAAAGATAGTCGGAGTAGCCCCAGTACCACCGGTAATGTTCGACAGATTGCCACTGTTGAATTGCACCGACTTCAGAAAGGGCACTACGCCAGTTTGCCCAAAGATGATGTTGCCCTCGGGTTTGTCGTAGAAAATACCGAAGCCTCCGCGAATAACGCGCGAACAGGTTTTTACCTCCATAGAGGCCGCGCGAACCTCCCGCAGGCACGGCCTGCACAAAAGCGCCGTTTCCGCCAGGAACGCGCACCAACTGGTCTGCCGGTACGTTGCCCGGACGCACCAATCCATTAATTACAAATCCCTGGTCGAGGAAGGGACTACCGGGAGCGGAAATATTGAAACTATTATTCGTGCCGGCAAGCAAGGTTATGCCTGGTTGATACAGGGCTGGATCGAAGTTGGCGACGTTATTGCCCTGAAGGTAGGTTGGCCCTATGTACTGATAGCGAAGACCCGCTTCCAGGCTCAAATTACGGGTGACCTTCCAGTTGTCGTTAATGTAGGCCTCGGTGTTGTTGTAGCGGAAGTGGCCGACCGGATCCGCCGACTGTTGTGAGAAGCTCTGAAAGTTCCCCAGGAGCGCGTCGGCGAAGG
>QIAW01000140.1:9755-13420 GCA_003225655.1 Acidobacteriota bacterium | reverse complement strand
CGATGCAATGTGCTATAGAGCTTTGTTTCAAGCCGGTAATTTCTATGGCTAAGTATCGCCGGAAATCCCCTGCTCGCTTAAGGAGCCGCACTATAGCACTTTGTGAATAACGTGTAAACAGAAATCTGCGGCCCGGTCCCGCTCCTGCTCCACTGCATAAGAAGTTCGGCTGTAGCACTCATTCGCGCCACGGCGATTGCATTTACCTTCCTCTAAGATTTTGTTTAGCAAGGGGTGTGTTAGGCTACTTTGCCATGAAATCCGCTGCGCTCCTTGCATCTATTTATCTATGCTCTTCTGCTGGGAATTCACGTTGCCTGAGGAGCAAGTGAACCGCAGGAGCAAACTCCCCGGAGCCCCACTCCAACCACCCTTCCATCCTTTGCCAGTTCTGCGTGTTCTGGAGATCGTAGCCCTGCCCCACAGGACTGAAGGTAAGAGCAGAGCCGCCGAGATTGACCTGTTTATTCGCCCTCCGCCCATCCTCTAGAAGCAACCGTTTGCACTGAAGAATTGATTTCAAGAAAATCGCTATGGATCACTTCTCAGGGTTTTTCGCTATCTGATTGCAGGTGTGCTGCGTCTGTTTGTAGTGTCGTGGAGATTTTGTCTGTTATCTCCCCGGCTGCTCACTACGGACCAAGCCGCGCTTCAGTTGCGAATGACAGGAGGATTCTAATGAGATGTCTTAATACCGTTATCGTTTTGACAGTCTTTCTCGCTGGTGTAGCCAAGGCGCAACAGGCAAGCAGCACTCCCTCCCAGCCGGCCCTGGTCGCGGCCGATAACGCGGCTTTGGAGCAAAAAGTCCGCGATTTGGAAGATCGTGTGGTTACCCTGGAAGGATTGGTGCGGCAGCTTCAGTCCCAGCCTGCACCTGGCGCCACGGCTGCTGCCCCTGCACCGTCCGCTCCTGCATCCCAGCCAGCGGTTCCGACCGAGCAGGGCGCAGCGGGTGCTCTCACCACGGGCAACGAAACTGTGCGGCTGGGTGGCGCGGGCGCCGCTGCGGCCAAAGCGCTGAATCCCGACATCAGCGTAATCGGAGACTTCATCGCCAGTGGTGGACACAATCCTATCAATCCCACCCCATCGTTCCAGATGCACGAGTCTGAGGTCGGTCTGCAGGCAATTGTCGATCCTTACGCGCGCGCTGACTTCTTCATCTCATTTGGAGAAACAGGCGTGAATCTGGAAGAGGGCTTTATCACCTTTACCTCGCTGCCCCAGGGCTTTGTCGCCAAGGTGGGTAAGATGCGCGCCGCCTTTGGCAAGGTGAATACCCTGCATAATCATGTGCTTCCCTGGGCCGATCGTCCCCTGGTCACGCAGAACCTGGTCGGCGGCGAAGATGGAATCAATGATGCTGGAATTTCGGTACAGCACATCATTCCAGCTCCAAAAAACTGGTTCCTGGAGTTCACAGGACAGGGGTTTCGTGGCGACTCCGCTGACGTGTTCACCGCCTCAAATAAGAATGATCTCAGCGCGGTCGGCCATCTGCGCGCTTATAAGGACCTGACCGACAACAGCAATCTCGATTTGGGAGTTTCGTACTCGCGCGGTCACAACCTGTTTGGAACCAACTTTATTACGAACCTCTATGGCGTTGATGCCGCTTATCGCTGGAAGCCGTTGTCACGCTCAATCTATCGTTCATTCGTGGCCCGCAGCGAGTTCATCTGGCGACAGCAACAGCAGCCCGGGCTCTTCGCCTGCTCCGTGATCACCTGCCCGCTGAATACCGCGGCCAGCTTTCAGCGCGCATTCGGCTTTTATGCTTCAGGCGACTACCAGTTTGCCCGCCGCTGGTTCGTCGGAGCACGTGTGGATGATTCTGATCGGCCTTTCAATGCACATTTGAATGACAAAGGAGGGTCGCTGGTGTTGACCTACTGGCCGAGCGAATTCTCTCAAATCCGCGGCCAGTACAGATTGACCCGTTATGGGGAAAACTTCGATGCCCACGAGCTGTTTATGCAAGTACAGTTCGCCTTGGGTGCCCATGGGGCGCATCCGTTTTGAGTTTGGAGATTTTGGAGATATTGATGAAACTGCACTGTAAACTATATGTTCTTGCGATCTTATTGCTTTGCCTGGCGCTCTTCAGCCCTTCCCTGGCGGAAGGCAAAAAGTTGCGGGTCGTCACCACGCTAACCGACCTGGCTTCACTGACACAGGAAGTTGGCGGTGACAGAATCGATGTGGAAGCGCTGGCAAAAGGTTATCAGGACCCGCACTTCGTCGAGCCCAAGCCAAGCTTCCTGCTCAAGCTGCGCAATGCCGACTTGCTGATCAGCGTGGGTCTCGACCTGGAAATCGGCTGGCTGCCTCCGCTGATTACGCAGAGCGGCAACGGAAGAATCCAGCCGGGGGCGCCGGGATACCTGGACGCCTCGCAATTCACCGAGATCCTGGAGATTCCCCAGGGCAAGCTCACGCGGGCTGAAGGCGACGTGCATCCATTGGGCAATCCGCACTATTGGCTCGATCCTGATAATGGGCGGCGCATCGCCAAGGGTATTGCTGCAAAACTCACTGAAATGGATCCGGGCGACCAAGCCTACTTCCAGCAGCGCGAACAGGATTTCGAAAAGCGGCTGGCTGAGGCTGATAAGAAATGGCTGGCACAAATGGCCCCGTATCGCGGAGCGAAGGTTGTCACCTACCACCGCTCCTGGCCAAACTTTGCCAAGCACTTCGGGTTGGATGTCGTGGGATATATTGAGCCGCGTCCGGGAATCCCTCCGACTCCTTCGCATACGATTGAGATCGTCAATCTAATGAAGCGGGAAAAAATCAAGATCGAGTTGATCGAGCCGTATTTCGATCTCAAGACGCCCAACAGCATTGCCAGCATGACGGGGGGCAGGGTGGTGGTATTGATGCCATCCGTGGGAGGAAAACCGGAAATCACGGATTACTTCAAGCTCTTTGATTACGATATTGGAGTGCTGACCAAAGCTTTCGAGGAGACCAAATAAGAAAATGGAAATACTTCCGTTTCTGATTCTGCCGTTCATCGCCAGTCTGATCCTGACCGGCATCCATGCGTACCTCGGAGTTCACGTGGTGGAACGCGGCGTCATCTTCGTTGATCTGGCGTTGGCCCAGATCGCCGCGCTGGGCGCCACCATTGCCATCCTGATGGGATTGGACCCCCATGGCAACAGCGCTTACTGGATGAGTCTGGGTTTTACCTTTATCGGTGCGCTGATCTTTTCTTTTGTGCGTTCCCGGCACAAGCGTATTCCGCTGGAGGCGTTCATCGGTATCACCTATGCGGTGGCTTCGGCCGCGGCCATCATCGCCATGAGCAAGGCTACAGGCGAGACGGAGCACCTCAAAGACATGCTGGTGGGAAACATTCTGGCTGTTTCCCGGCATGACGTCATCAAGACGGCGGTTCTCTACGGTTGCATTGGCTTGTTCCACTTCATTTTTCGCGAGCGCTTCCTGGCCATCTCCATGCAGCACGATAACGGCGCCAAGCTTGGCTTTAACGTCAGACTGTGGGATTTCCTCTTTTATGCCTCTTTTGGGTTCGTGGTGACGTCCTCGGTAGCCATCGCCGGCGTGCTGCTGGTCTTCTGCTATCTAGTGGTGCCTTCGGTGGGGGCCATGCTTTTTGCCGACCGCATTGGCACGCGGCTGGCGATCGGCTG
>QIAW01000140.1:0-9740 GCA_003225655.1 Acidobacteriota bacterium | reverse complement strand
GTGGTTTCCGCGCTGGGCTGCTACTTCTCGGTTCTGTTCGACACGCCCACCGGCGCAACCATCGTTTGCACCTTCGGCGCGGTGCTGGTCTGCATGGCAATAGCCAAGTCGCTCTTCTTCAAAGTTCGCAGACACACGGTCAAAGAGGCCGAAATGGCGACCGAGCAGCTCTCCTAGTGACGAAATGAATTACCGGAGCCGATCAACTGGCCCTGCTGTCTTGCCTTCCAAACCAAGGCTGGTTGACGCAAGCCGCACAGTCATCTCTCCATCGCGCGCGTCGATTATCACGCGATACTCCCCGCGCGGCAGATCAACGGGAAGCATGGCCGACTCGGCCAGCAAATTGAGCAAGCACGCCGGATCGTGAACAAATCGGACTTCGCGAATCAGCGAATCCGACTCAGACGAGGCGAATCGCAGTTCCATGGCCGCCGCTTCGTACTCAACGATCTCTTCCACGAATTCATTCTGCAGCGCCCCTGTGCATACGCGTTGTTTCAGAAAACGGACGAAGCGTTCCGTCTCGGGAAAATACTGCAAATCTGTTCCGCGGTGCGTAGACCAGAATGTTTCCAACTCGCGCCGTAACTCCCGCCCGAGGACCTGGCACGTCATGGGAAAGAAAACGTAGATCGGCGTCACACGATTGACCCGATACAGCACGCAGTTCGTTGCCATCAGGCGGTCTCGCACCATGCTTGCCAGCCGCAGCCGCTCGCGGCTGCTTAACTCATAGGAGCGCAGAACCGGCACGGGATCCGCAATCGCTGCCCGGCAGAGATCCGGCGACGCTGCAAAATCGGCGAGTGCGCGTTGAAATGTCAGCAGGGACATAAATGTTAATCCTCTAAACAACACGAATTCGCAAACCGAAGAGACATGCAAAGCATGGTGCCGTTCCCAAATCTGGCGCGCCTGGGCCAACTGTGTTTCTATGCCTTCATCATTGAGAAGCGGATAGTATGATTCGTGAAATTCGAAGGTGATGCCCAACAGGTTGCGCGCCTTAGCGGTTACATGGTCGAGCAACTCCCACACCCGTTCCGGGCATGGGCCCGCATGTGAATCCGTATAGACGCCCGCAATCTCATTGCCTCCTGCAATGTGAATCTCGAGAACACTTGCCAGATCCAGGTCGTCGACAAACTTATGCGGATCGAAGCCATGGTTGATCGCATTTGTGTGCACGTTGTGAATATCGAGCAGCAGTCCGCAACCATGGGAGCCGCTCAGCCGGTTCAGAAACTCGGGCTCAGTCATCTCCTGATCGGGAATTGCAGCATAGTACACGTTGTTCTCGAGCAGGAATGGCGCCGGGATTGTTTCCCGCACCCGTTCCACGCGCTCACCAATCATTGCCAGCACGTCGGCATCATAGGGGACCGGCAGCGCCAGGCCTGCGTTATGCTCGCCGCCGTCTTCGGCGGCAATTCTGGCGAAAGAAAGATGTTCGCTATGCCAGCGAAACTGGTACCGCTCATGCCAGCGGCGCAGTTGCTCCAGGTGTTCGAGGTCGAACAGCTCCGCGCTGCCGATCGACATACCCAGACCGTGCACAACCAGCGGCACTTGCGGCGCCAGCCAGTCCAGAAACTCCACGTATCCCCCGATCTCGCGAAAACGATCGGGTGCTCCTACTCCCTGGTCGTACCAGAACGTATCGGGAATTACGCTGACGTAATCGACCGCCTGAAGATGAGTGCGTAGAAAATCTGGGAGGGCGGGATTGTAAAGAATCCCGACCCCCAACTGCTTCGCTTCTGCCGAGTACGCGATCACCGTCTTTACTTTCCAGCGATCCTTGGCAGTTCCACCTGGATTACCTCTTCCAGTTTTTCGCGAATGGTCAGGTGTGCACCCGAGGTGCATTGCTGGCACCCGCGGGGGCTGATCTTCGCGATTGCCTGCCTGGAAATGACATCGTGTAATGCCGTAACCTGGGCAAGCGTGGTTCCGTAGGGCACAACGACTTCGACCGTCGGTGTAGGACCCTGTTTGCTGTAATAAATTTCCGCCTTGGGCAGCGCCTTGGCTGTTGCACTTTCAGACATGACTTTTCTCCTTATTAGCCAGGCGCTTCAGCCGCACTGGCTCTATGGATGGTGCTGGCGAAAAGGGGAACGTTACAGCGCCACGTCTGCTATCTCTTGAATCATTTTGGATCGGTATAGGGAGCGCTGACCACGTTTAGCTGGCCCCCGAAGCCTGGGCCACTTCGCCGGAAGCGGAGTTCTGAAAGCTATGCAGATCGGTGCTGAAACTGTAAGGTGGCCAGGGGCCGCTTAGCTCTGTGGCCAGACCATAGCGTGAGCACTCTGATTCGACCTGCTCAAGAATAGCCTCCAGCGATTCCAATCTGTTCCTGTTGATCAGGATGGCGGCGCTGAGCACCGCGAGTTTCGATTTGTCGCGTTCGCCTGCGACAGAGGCGTTTCTCACAATCTGTACCGCGCATTTCTCGAGACGCTGTTCAATATTATCGCTAAGCGAAAAAACAAGCTCCTGCACCAGGGCAGCGGCAAGCTTCTGTCGTCTCTTCTGCAGAAAATAAACCTCTCCGGGTGACTGCTCCGCCGCGGATTTACGCAAGGCGATAAGTTCGGGCGCCATTTCTTCTATGCTCCGCATAGTCGCGGCTTGATCTACGACCACCCTGACGCCCCACTCTTCCCGCCCATCAAAGTGGCCCAGCAAACGTGTGAGCGGCTGCCGCAACTGCTGAAGAATCTCCTGTGCCTGGCTGGCCGAAGCACACAGCGTGCCAAATTTGAAGGGCACAACCGTCGTAATCTCGTGCAGATTACGGATCATCTCGTGGTGACGCATGACCCGGGGCGCCAACCACTCCAAGCAGTTCCCCAACTGATTCTTCGGCTGATTTGGAGGTATATCTTGTGACTGGTCGCGATAGTCTGCAACCCGCACGCTGCTTGCCACGCAGGCCAGGTTGCTGGCATGCACCAGAAAAACCCCGGAAGCATCCTCAACTGTCCGAAGCCGGTTCGGCTCAATCGAATGCGAGGCAACGACCCCGTAGAGATATAGACATCTTTCCCCGTTCAGCGCTGTTTTTGTTTGCAAAATATTAGCTCCAGAATTCCATTCTTATACTGATTTCACCGGCACTCTCCTATCGAAATCGGCCAGGGGTTACGTCCAGAGTTCCTGGATGCACAAGAGGATGTAAACAAGAAGAGAGCGGGTTGCCTCAGACACGCTCTCTACCGGGACCGAACCTCCAACTGCACCGGACGCGCAATCGAGCTCACCTGAGGATCATAGTATTCGTAGACCCGCGACCGGAACGTCCGCGCCCGGATGGGATACTTGGCCCGCAGGCGGAAGTGCAGCTTGACCGTGTCACCGGGAGCAAAAGAATCGAAGTAAAGGATGGCCTGGGTCGCCGTCTGGCTGAACTTCTCCAGGCGTCCGCTCTTCATCCCCACGCTCTTTTCCTGGTATGCCTGCAAATCTTCGCTGAGGAGGTCGAACCCCGGCGGAATTCCCAGGTCCACCATCACCATGTTCGCCGTCTTGGTCAGGTTATTTTTGATGGTGGCGGTGGCGGTGGCGATATCGTCCTGCGACAGGCGAGTGCGGTCGTAGGCCACATCAATAGAAAGAGGTTCGCTCGCCGGCTTCTCGTCCCAGGGCAGGAAGTAGCTTCCCACCACCTGGTAGGCGAGCCCACCCTTGCCATTGAACCGGATTTCAACATCATTCGCGCCTTTGGCCGCGAGGTCCTTAAACACAAACTGGTGAAGCAGATCATTGTTCTCTCGTGTCAGTACCAGTTTCTCAACCGGCTTGCCGTTCAGCAGGACCTCAAGCGTGCCGTGGACGTCTGCCGCACCTTTGTCGGTTGCCAATAGCAATGCGCGCAGCGCCATGATGGTCGCCTGCGTCGTACCCCAGGTACCGGAAGCATCTTTCTTGGAAGCAAGATACGTCAGCGCCTTGCGTGCTGTGCCCGACGCCTGGCCCCACTTGAGCAGCGCCTGCACGGCAAGTCCCGTGGTTTCCACCGTGGCGCTCTCCCCAGTGGCATAGACACTGGTCTCATCTGCGCTCCACCACGCCTGCTCGTCCTTTTCCGTGCGCGCGTCCAGCAGGAGTTGCAACGCCTGCGCGGTGAAGCCGGCGTCTTTGCCATAGTCAGCCGCGAAGTTGGCGACCACAGCCAGGGTGTAAGCGTCGACCTTGCCGGAACTCTTGGCATTGGAACCTGCGGCACCTGAGTTGGAGTAGCCGCCGCTCATGTGCTTGGCCACATATTCCTTCGCCTTTTCCACCGCTGGACCGCTGTAACCGGTGTTTTCCAGCGACCACGCAATGTAAGCGGTGATGCGCAACGCGTCGGTATTGAAGCGGGTGGTGGCGCCCTCGTTGATGAAGTAAGTATCCGGCTTCCAGCTTCCGTCCTCCTGCTGTTGGCCCGCCAGCCACTGCTGCGTCCGTTGGATCACATTCGAATCCACCTCGTAGACCTTCGACATATCGTAGAACTCCATCAATCCGTATGCGGTCAGGATCTTGTTGGCCGGAGCTTGTCCGAACCACGAGAAACCGCCGCCCGGAACTTCAAAGGTCAGCAGCCGCTGATAGCCGTTGGCGATGTATCCTTCGGCCTTGGCGTGCACCTCAGGCGTCAACTTGCCGGTGCGCTTCATGTAATCGAGCGCCAGCACGTTGGGATATGTGCTGGAAGATGTCTGCTCAAAACAGCCGCCGGGCATCTGCAAAATACTGTCCATGCCCTCGACCACCTGGCTCAGCGGTCCGGGATAGAGCCTGACAAAAATCTTGCTGGCGTCTGGAATAGATGTCGCCGGGAAATTCACCTCATGCTCGACCACACTTTCCAGCCGCCCATTGAACACCTGGGTCTGTTCGCGCCCGTTAGGGATGACTTCGATCTCCCGCACCACGATGTCCGCCCGGTCGGCTGCGCCCTTCATGCGTGCCGAGAGCGTCAGCTTGAATTTCCCAATGCGCTTGGCCTCAAGCGTAAACTGTGTACCGCCCACGCTGCCTGACTCCACCTGGGCGGTTTTTTCTGCCTTGTCATCCACCAGCGAATACCAGTCATCGTCTTTGAGTTCGAGGTTTACATCTCCCCGCCCGCCGGCGTAGTTGTAGATTGCTACGGGGATGGATACTCGATCACCCTGGGTAAGCGTAACTGGCAGATCGAGGTCCACAAAGAAATCTTGAAACACCTTCAGGCTGGAAGTCGCGCTGCCCAGGGCGCCATGCGCCGTGGAAGCCAGCATGGCCATGCGCCACGTCGTAATCGAATCTGCCATGGGAATCACAATGCTGGCGCGTCCCTCTTTGTCGGTGATGATCTCCGGATTGATGTACAGCGCCTCGGGAAAATATGAGCGTACTCGCGGCGCTGACGAACCCGACTCTTGCTTGGCCAGCATCGCACTGCTGGTATTGACCGCTGCAGTGTCAGCCTTGAGCTCGACAGCTTGCGCTGAGCCGCGGGGCGGAACCGGGGCAAGGGTCATAAGGGCCAGCGCGTCGCGGCCATTCATAGGCATCTCTTTAACCTTACGTTGGTCCAGGAACCTGCCACCTTCCTCGGCCTCTACCTCGACCATCTCGTTTGCTCCATTGACATTCACCCTGTCACTGACCGTCGCCAGGGTTTCAGCAGGTTCGCTCCTGAGGAAAACCGAGAGCACCGCTCGATCGCGCGGATCGAGCCTGAGACTGTTTGTAATGCTTTCCGACGTGGTGGAAACCTCCACCTGATAATCGCCGGCAGGAAGAGCGACAAGCCGGAACTGTCCGTTGGCATTGACCCGCGTGGTGCGCGTCTTGTTCGTCGCCAGATCGCGCACTTTGACCGTGGCGCCCTCAAGCGCCCGTCCCCACTGGTCAATGGCGGTTCCGGAAATCTCTCCGCGATGGTTGAACGGACCGCGGTCGTGCTCAATGTTCACGTCGATCGCGTTAGCACCCGAGCTCGCATTGCCCACCATCTTTCGCCGCTGCACTTCTAACAGGTAGTGCATCTTGTTCGGGTCCCACGCCACCGGCTCGATGCGCACATTGTTGTTCCAGTCATCGCGAAGCTGAGGATCGCCGGCCCGCATCATCTTTGTGGCCACCTTCACCAGGTCGTCTTCGCCGGGATTGCGCGCGTATCTGAGGCTGAGGGTTTCCGCCAGCCGCCGCATCCGCGTCATGAAGTGCGCTCGATAGCGTTGGGCGTACTCTGGATATTTATCTGCTGGCACGCTGCGCCCGAATTCCGTCTCAAACTTGTTGTTGTTCACCATTTCTGTGGCTGAAAACAGCGCGCGCGCCGCCCGGTCGCGTCGTTCGGCCTGCGATTTTTCCGCCGGCCCCTCTTCCTGCATTCCAACCACCTCCGGCATGCCGATGGAGTGGATCTCGTACCGTGGCTTCATCACCTCCTGCTCCAGATAGAAGAAGACTTTGGCAAAACCAGGTTGCTTTTCCGCTAGGGCGAAGACCGCCTCATCAACGACTTGCAATCCCAGGGCCGCGCTCACACCCTCGCCGCGTCCATTGGTCACGCGGAAGCTGATGCGCGCTTCATCCCCCGGCTTGTAGACCTTGTTGTCTGCTATGGTCTCGATCTTGAGTTCATCGGCCGGCTGCACGAACACCAGCCGGTGGTCCCCGATAGGGCGCGCATCGCTGCCGAAGAGATAAGCGTTGAAGTCCACGGTCCCGGCCATCGCTGCGCTGGCGGTAATTGAAAGTTCTGCCTGGCCGTTTTCAATCTCCAGGTCGCGGGTCAGCATCGTTTGCCCTTCTTTGACGATATCCACGTACGCGGTGCCGCGCTTCTTGGTTGAAAATACCTTGAGGTGAATGCGGTCACCGGCGTGATAGACGGCGCGCTCGGTCCGCAATAGGATCTGGTCTTCCCCATCACGCGACTGCAACTCAACTTTGCTCGACGCGTGATTGCCTTCCTTGTCTGTCGCGTCGATCTCCAGGGTCTTGGCTCCCGCTCCGGCGCTGATCGCAATCACGGCGACGCCGCCCTCATCGGTAGTTGCGCTCTGCGCGCCATTCCCTGATGCGTGGATCTTCAGCTCAGCGTTTGGCGCCGGCGTGCCATCAGGATAAGAAGCCAGCACGAAGATCTGGTTTTCCAGGTTAGGAATCAGCGTGCCTCCCTCGGGCACTGCCGTAATCACCAGGGAGGACTCGCTGACGGTGATGGGCTCGCCGCGGGTTTCCGCATGGCTGGCGGAATCTTTCACTGTGGCTTCAATCAACACGCGTGCTGCACCCTGGCTGAGCGGATGTCCGGCAAAGTATTCCGGCAGCTTCAGGTCAAAGTGATAGGCGCCATCTTTGTCGGTCTTGCCATGCGCCGTGCCTGCTTCGAACATGGCAACATCCATACCGGAACCTTTGACCGTGACCTCGCCGCCCTCGACCGGCTTCCCGAAAAAGTAATTGGCGTGGACGGTTCCCGTCACATGGTCGCCAGGACGATAGCCGCGCTTGGTCGCGCTATCTTTCCCGCTGAAATCAATGGCGACTTTGAATTTCGGCAGAACGTATTTTTCGACGTTCAACGCGATCTCGGCTGTGTTGGTGGGCGGCTGGTCTGGCTCGCCCATCAGGGCGCGCAGATGATAGGTGCCCAGGTTCACTTCGTCGGCCAGTCCAAACTCCGCTGACGCGACCCCGAATTTATCCGTCTGCGTCTGCTTCTTGAAAACTTTGTTGCCGCGCGAATCTTCGACTTCAAAGACCAGGTTGCGATCGGCCGCCGCGTCGTGGTCAGCGCGGTCGAGCGCCAGCGCCCGCACGTGGATGGTCTGCCCCGGCTGGTAGATCGGCTTTTCCGTGGTCAGCAGGATTGAGACTTTATCTTCGATGCGCACCCCTTGCGTGAACTCCGTGGCGCCGATGGGTGTATCCACAACATAGTGCAACTGATAGCTGCCCACCACGCCGGTGGGAAAGTTAAACTGTGCCTCGGTCGTCCCGCGCTGGTTCAGCTTGCCTGTGTACAACAGACGCGGCTTCACGTCCGCAGCCAGCAATTCAATGCGCACCGTTCCGTAACCGCCAATGATCTCGTTCTTCGAGTCGGTGACGATCACGCGTACCGCCGCCTCGCCTCCCGAAAGGTAGGCCTGCTGCCCCAGAATGTGGACCACCGGCGTGCGCAGGATCTGCGAGATTGATTCCGTGCCCTCCAGCGCCGTGTCTTTGTCGTCGTTGTATTCAAAGCGATAGTGCACGCGATGCCAGACAAGGTCGTCGAGCGCCGGCGGCTTCTCCAGCCTGATCTCCTCCTGCCATCTTCCTTTGCCTTCGGCAACATCGGCGCGCCGCTCCAGGCTGCCTTCAACCTTGTCTTCCGGATCGAGCACTTCGACTACGAGCCGCCCCGCGCCCGCATGCGCCGCCTGATAAGGGATCGTCACTCGCAGGACGCCGTGCGTGTAAACCGCCCCAGGCGTCTCGACCGCCGGAGCGGCCTCGGCTTGTTGGAATGTTTCAACCATGACCAGCGCGGCCGTAGCGAACATCGCCACCATGAAGAAGAAGACAAACCAGAAATTGGGCGGCTTAGCTGCTGGATTGCTCCTGCGTGACTCGCCGTTGCCTGAATTACCGCCGCGCGACTTGCCGTTGCGGAAGTTGTTGTTGTTTAGGTTGTTGTGCACGTTACTGCTGGATGGATTCGTTTCCCTGGTTGGGCCTGTCATCGTGCCTCTCCGTCGGTGTGCTCTATCGGCGCGGTCATTCTTCGTCTTTTCCTCACGCTCAACAGAAGAACGCACGACGTGCAGGTTCTTGCATTCTTTTTAATGAGAAGGTTGACCTGGGCTTCCCTGCTCCGGCATTCTAGGACGAGTGAAACCTCTCTCCTTTCTCGTTTCCCTGCTGTTAACCGTGGGCGGGATTGTGGCTCTTGCCGACGCGGCCCGCGCCGCCGAGCCCAGCGCTCTGGCTTCGTCAACCCAGATGATTGTGGTCACAACGTCAGATTGGAGCGCGGTGGAAGGAAGGCTGCAGCGCTACGAGCGCGGCAATCCGCATAAGAAGTGGCGGGCGGTGGGCGAGCCCATCTCGGTTGTGGTCGGGAAGAATGGATTAGGTTGGGGCGCCGGCGTCATCCCAACGGATAATGCGCCCACCGATGATCCCAAAATTAAAATTCGCGCTGCCACCGACCCGGTCAAGAAAGAAGGGGACGGTAAGGCGCCCGCCGGCGTCTTCGCCCTGGGCACCGGCTTCGGATACGCGCCGCAGCCGCTGCCGGGATCGAAGATGCCCTACCTGAACTTGACCCCATCGGTCGAATGCGTGGACGACACCAGCTCAAAGTACTACAACCGCGTCGTGGACCGCTCCGCCGTCGTCGACCGCGATACCGCCGCGCCCGACTGGAACAGCTCAGAGCACATGCTGCGCTCCGACGAGCTCTACCGCTGGGGCGTCGTCGTAGGCCACAACAGCATTGTCGCCGAGCACAACGCCAATGCGCCCGCGCCCGGCGGCGGCTCGTGCATCTTTCTGCACATCTGGCGCGGCCCCGGCCAGCCCACCGTCGGATGCACCGCCATGCCCCAAGGCCAACTGGAATCGCTGCTCACCTGGCTCGACCCCGCGCGCAATCCGCTGCTGGTGCAACTGCCCGCGCCAGAATACGAGCGGCTAAGGAAACGCTGGAAGCTGCCGCATTTGAAAAGCAAATAGCATCTCCGTATCTCAGCGTCTCC
>QIAW01000652.1 GCA_003225655.1 Acidobacteriota bacterium | reverse complement strand
CGGAGTCTGGCTAGAAGGGTTCTGTTGATTAGAGTTGCTCTTGTCTTCAGGGTTATGGGGCGTAGTGCTGTCCGGGTGAGTCGATTCGGGCGAGGTCGTGCTTCCCGTGCCTGAGACCGTGATGTGGTCCGTTACCTTGCGGTTGTTGGCATAGGACTGGGCAATGCGCCGGGCCGTCTGCCGTTCTTTCTTGCTGGCGGCTGTGCCCGACAGATCAATAGCGCTGTCCGTGACCGTCACTACGATTGCGTCATTGGTCAGAGTGGGTTCGGTCTTGATTGCGCTCTGAATCTGGTTCTGCAAAGTCGTGTTGTCGGTACTGGCGGCATTCACGTCGCCCTGCGGCATGCCACTGGTTGTGCCTGCTCCCGTCTGGCCCGTGCTCTGGCTTCCGGCAGTAGTCCCGGTTTGGCTGGAAGCCTGGCTTTGAGGGCTCGAAGCACTACCGCTCTCCTGCGACGCGGTTCCCGAAGAAGATGACGTGCTCGGCGGAGTCGTTTCTGTGCTGGAAGAAGTTCCCGTCTGAGTATTACCCGAGATGCTGCCCGCGGCGCTCGGCGCAGTGTTGCCGCTGCTGGTGGTGGTTGGCTCCGAGGTCGTGGCCGAAGACGTTCCATTNNNNAAGGCGTGGTGCTTGCGCTGCCCGCGCTCGCGCTCGAGGCTTCAACCTTCAACTTGTCTTTTACTTTCTTGACGCCGGGAACAGATTCAGCGATCTTTTTGGCGTCCTTGCGCTCCTGCTTGGAGGCGACGTTGCCTTCCAGCGTGACCACGCCGCTGTTCACGGTGACGGTTACGTTCGAGAATGCGGGGTTCGTCGAGAGCTGCTCGTGGACTTTGGTATGTAAAGTCTGATCATCCATGGTCACAGCCGTAGTTTGATCCGACTGCGGCATTGTCGTGCCAGTGTTGTCTTGGCTTGTGGAAGAGGGGTTGTTGGTTGAAGGTGATGTGCTCTGCGAAGCATCGGGCGTGTTCGTCGTCCCGCTCTGCGGGTGACTCGACGGCGGATTGCTGGAAGGATATGAGCCTGTTTGCGAGACTGCATACGCCGTCACCAATGCCAGCGCCAAAACTGATGTATAGAAATATCTATTCATGAGGGTTTCTCCAATTTTAAGACTGCGATTTGGGTTCTCTCTCCGCACCTTAGGCGGAAGGGTATAAGATTCCACTCAGACGAAGGCCGCGCAATTCAAAGACAACAAGGATCCAACCCTTCAACAGATGCAAGCCGAAGGCCACATGTTGTAAGAAGTGAGATTCTCAAGTTCCCTGCAAATGATTGAAAGACGGATATTTAGAGGAGAATCAATTAAGGCCCATGGAAGATCTGGCTGATACACAGTCGCATACAATTCCAAAAATGTGAACCACAGTTCCCACGATGGGTTGTGCCTGGAATGTCCTTTCCATTGCCGCGAACAAGGGCAGAATCTCGAGTAAAATCAGCATTAAGATGCACGTTCATGGCGCAGCCCCGCAGCAGAGACCCAGCGAGGCGGTGGTGCGAATCCTGCGCTTCTCGCTGTTTCTGACGTTCCTGTACATCGTTGCTACCGCGGTTGCTGGTATACGCGGCAACAGCCTGGCGCTGATCTCAGAGGCGGGGCACAATGTCTCTGATTTTCTCGCGCTGCTCCTTTCGTTGTTTGCCGTGTATCTGCAAACACGGCCACCCACTTCAACCAAGACCTTCGGATATCAGCGCGCCGGCGTTCTGGCTGCGTTTGTGAATGCCATTTTCCTGGTGGCGCTCTCTTTTTACATTTTTTACGAAGGCGCCGCACGCCTGCTCAAGCCGGTGCCGGTGCATTCTCTGCTCATGATGGTCACCGCCGCCGCCGGTGTAATCATGAACGGAATCATCACCCTGCTGCTCTATCGCAGCGGCAAAGATGTAAACCTGCGCAGCGCCTTTCTCCACATGCTGGGAGACACGCTTTCCACCGCGGCCGTGATTGTGGGCGGCTGGGGAATTCTGCTCACCGGCAAATACTGGATCGATCCCGCACTCTCTTTCGGCATCGGCGCGCTCATCCTGTGGTCGGCGATGGCGATCATCCGCGAGACGCTGCACATTCTGCTGGAGGGGACTCCGCGAGGCGTAGAACTGGAGCGCGTCTCTGAGGCCATTTTGGGGATCAAGGGCGTGCTCGACGTGCACGACCTGCACATCTGGAGTCTGGGTTCAGAGACCCACGCGCTCTCATGCCATATCCGGATTGCCGACATCCCCATCTCTGCCAGCGACCTTATTCTGCACCAGGTGAACGATCGTTTGCGGGATTCATTTCACATTTATCACACCACCATCCAGCTTGAGAGCGCGGTGTGCGAGGTGGCCCATGGTTGCGTGATCTCGATTGTCGAATCCCATCAGACCAGCCGCCATACGCACTGAGCCAAAACTGTTCCCACCCTGTCCAAGTCAACGTATAATCCCAACCACACTACAAATCCTCAGGGAGGTCGTCATCATGATGAAGATCGGCCACGTTTTCGGCATTGTGACTGCGGGGTTATTGTTGGTCTCGATAGCCCTGCCTGCTCAATAGGCAGAGAAACCGGCGCCAGCGAAGGCATCAGCCTCCGGCCAGGCAACAGGCCATGATATTCAGGTCCTGAAGATGGTGCTTTGCCGCGATGTGAAGGACCGCGAACCGCAGGAAGAATTGAACACAGCCAAGGTAGGCGACGTGGTCGTGGGATGGACGCAGGTAAAAGCTCCCGCAGATATCAAAGTGATCCATCGCTGGATTCTCGACGGGAAAACCGTCAAAGAGATTCCCCTGGAGATCAAAGGCGGGGGACCTTATCGCTCCTGGTCCAAGAAGACCGTCGTGCACCCCGGAAACTGGAAGTGGCAGGTCATCGATTCCGGCGGAAATGTCTTGAAAGAGGTTTCTTTCACCGCGTCTTAGCGGCACAGTATCAGATGGCCGGGCCGGCGCCCGATCAGGCGGTTTCTTCTACGGCTTCTTCTTTGTCTTCGGGATGGGGAATTTCATAGAGCCGGATTCTGAAATCGTAGTCTGCGGTGATTTCTGGAACTTTCCTCAACAGTTTAAAGTGGACCTTTTCACCACACCGATTACAAGGCGGGAAGACCTCACTCTCCAACAGCGTTAGATCATGACTGACGCGATGGATGGAATGGAAGACCCGATAAATCCCGCTCGCAGGAATAGCTTCTCCAGCACAGAATCGACGCGAAGATGAGAAATTCTTAGAACGCCTGGTGTGAACCACGTGAATGCCCCGACGGCTTACGTTGTCAGACATAATACACCACAGGCCAGAGACAGCAAGTGTGATGCCGGCCTTTTCGGGCCGGTTGTAACACCGGGTCCCGGATAGTGAGCCATAGCCCGGAAACTCTATGGGACTGGGGATTTCTGGCCATGTTGCCGCGCAAAAATCTCGCGAACCGTCGCCAGCGTGTCAATTTCTTCGGGCAACTTGTCGGGGCGTATGCGCAAGATGCGAGGAAAGCGCAAAGCAAAGCCGCTCGCGTGGCGGTCAGATTTCATCATGTTGTTGAAGGCGATTTCCAGAACGATCCTGGGCTCAACCTGCCGGCGGAAGCCCTCATCCACAATCGTGTGCTCCAGAAACCAGCGCGTCAGCTCCGCGAGTTCCACGTCGGTGAGGCCAGAATAGGCCTTGCCGATGTTCAGCAGCTTGTTGCCCTCCTGGTCATCGCGCACGGCAAAGGTGTAGTCGCTGAGCACGCCGGCGCGCTTACCGTGTCCATACTCGGCCGCGGTGACCACCACATCAAGCGTGGCCAGCTCGCGCTTCAACTTGAGCCAGGCGCGGCCGCGGCGGCCGGGTGTATAGCAGGATTGCAAATCTTTGAGCATCAGGCCTTCGTTGCCGCGCTCGCGCGCCATGAGAAACAGCTCTTCCAGCTCCTCTGGCGAGGCAGCTTGCACAAAGGGCGCGCGGATAATCTCCGTTTTGTGGTTTTTGCCGGTCACCGAAGGCTCAAACGCGAGTTTGCCCTGCGGATCGATGGTTACCAGTGGCTCGTAATTGCGCGTGAGCGCGAGGCGCGAGGCCAGGATTTCGTAACGCCGTTCGAGCGGCTGGTCAATCATCAGCTCGCCATCGCAGTACAGGATGTCGAAGACCAGATACGCAACCGGAACGCTGGTGAGTAGGGCTTCTGCAACCTGCTTGCGCCCCAGCCGCTTCTGCAGCTCCGCGAAAGGCATGGCCCGGCCGGCGTCGTCGCTGAGCTGCTCCCAGGCAATGATCTCGCCATCGAGAACCAGTTCGCCCTCGAGGGACGCCAGGGGCTGCACCAATTCGGGGAAGCTTTCTGTCACATCGTCACGCGTGCGTGAAAAAATGCGCACGACGCGATGGCCGTCTTTGCCGCCGATGTGCGCTTGCGCGCGGATGCCGTCATATTTGTCTTCAACCGAAAACCGCACCTCGGCGCCATACGCCTCGAACGCCTCTTCCGCCGATTCAACCGGACTGGCCAGCATGAACCCGATAGGATGAAAAAGCCGAAGCCGGGCTTCTTCGAGTTTGTGTGCGGCGGCCAGGCACAGGGTCTCGCCGATATCGCCCAGCATCATATTGGCGCGCTGGACATCCTTTGCACTAACCTCAAACGCTTTGGCAATCGCCTCTTCGACCAGGCTTTCCTTCGAGCCGATGCGCAGGTCACCGAGCATGATTTTGATAATGTACTTGGCTTCATTGCCGGTGGCGCGGGCAAGCAGAGGACGAAGGATCTGTGATTTGGCTGCCGGGCCACGCGTGGCGGCAATCTTGCGAAATGACTCCGCCAATTCGGGAAGGAAGATTTCTGGAGCTGCCGGTTGTTTCTGGCGTGCGCCGAACACTTCAGCCACCGCATTCCCCAGGTCGCCATACCGGCGGTAGGCCTCGCTAAGCTCTTCATCGCTGACCTTGGCGCTTTCCGCGGCCAGACGCCAGAGCAGAGCTCCACCAACCTGTAATGTGGTCTCTTCCCAGGCCGGGAAGGCGCGTCCCGAGAAAAAGAGCGCCGCCATTGCGGCTTCAGCAACCGGCCTTGCGCCGAGGTACTCGGCCAGCAGCCGGATCTTTTCCGTCTTCTTGCTGGTCCATGCTACGGAATCAGCGGTTTGCGCGAATGCCTTCATAGGTGCCTTACACAGTTTTCTGTTAAGACAGGGGTATGTGTTCCTGAGACGTCCCCACGACAGCCAGCGAGCTGCCGGGGGCTGCTTTCCACAGCAGCACTCTCTCCAGACGCAATGATGCAGTTCTGCCGCAAAAAGTGCGATAATACTTTTGGCGGTATCCGGGCCGGAAAATCACTGTGTCATCTTACTGCCGGCGCTCATCTAACCTGTATATATGTTGAAATATTTCACAACCCTGCTGCGTTTTTTTGTGACGCTGCAACTGCTGCCTGCGCTCGAAAGCGGCGAAGAAACTCTGGTCGGCGGCCAAGCCGTCATGGAAGGCGTGATGATGCGTACCCCGCACGCCTGGGGAATCGCCGTCCGCAATCCTTCGAACGAAATTGTGGTGCATCGCGAGTCGCTGGAGCGGCCTTCGGAGAAGCGCAAATGGCTGGCTTGGCCGCTGGTCCGCGGCATTGCCACCCTGGGACAAGCCATGGGCCTGGGCTTTCGCGCCCTGAAATTCTCTGCCAACGTGGCGCTTGATCTTCCTGCAGAAGAAGGCAAACAGCCCGGAAAGAAACTGGAAATCACTGGCTGGATGGCCGCCGTCAATGTGCTGTTCTCGCTGGCCTTCTTTATCTTCATGTACAAATTTGTGCCACTGTTGGCGGCGAACCAACTCAAGCAGCACTTTCCCATCTTTTCCGGACAGATTGCCTTTAACCTCGTCGACGGCGTGATCCGTATCGCCATATTCCTGTTGTTCATCTGGGGAATCTCGCGCTTCAAAGATATTCATCGCGTCTTCGAATATCACGGCTCGGAACACAAGACGGTATTTGCTTTTGAAGACGGCAAAGAGCTGACCGCGGAGAGCGTGCAGCAATATTCCACCTATCACCCGCGCTGCGGCACCAGCTTTCTGATGACCGTGATGCTGATCTCGATGGCCATCTACATCCTCGTGCCCGTGACCACGTTCTGGGCACGTTTCGCCGTTCGCATCGCACTGCTGCCCGTCATCCTGGCTGTTTCGTATGAGATGATCCGTTTTGCCGGCAAGCTGCAGCGCCGCGCCGCCGAAGGCAA
>QIAW01000651.1 GCA_003225655.1 Acidobacteriota bacterium | reverse complement strand
TCACACAGGATGTAAGCCGGGCAGCAACGAATGTGGTATTAACAGCGGCTCCCATTCCATTTCGCTTCCGGCAGAACGTGATCTTCAGTGCCGCTGTGAGCCCATCAAGCTCAGCGCCGACGACGCCTACGGGTGTGATCACCTTCAGGGATGGATCTACGACTGTGTGCACGGCGACGATGGATGGTTCCGGGCACGCGAGCTGTCAGAGCAACCAGTTCGCGATGGGACTTCATGCAATCACGGCTGTCTATGCGGGCGATACGAATTTTGCGGGAAACAATTCACCCGCGATGACCTTTTATCGCTCTGCCAAGCCACGATAGAGAACGATTCACCCTCACGCCGGAACCGTTTCTCATACAATGTCACCGGCTAGGAGGAGCTTCCATGTCGTTTCACTTTTCCCGTCGTGAGTTTATCGCCGGTTTGGGCATGACCGCAGCGGCGACTACAATTTCTTCTGTGAATGCATTTGCATCGCCGGGGCCATTGCGCTCGCAGTTCAAGATTGGCGTCATCAACGATGAGATTGGGCAGGATTTCGCCCACGTGTGCGAGGTCGCCGCCAAAGAGTTCGGCATGCAGTGGATGGAGCTGCGCGGCATGTGGAACAAGAACATCGTCAACCTGGATGAGAAAGAAGTCGCCGAGGCGCGGCGCATCCTGGAAAAAAACAAGCTGCAGGTCACTGACATTGCCAGCCCGTTGTTCAAGACCGATTGGCCGGGCGCGCCCAAATCGAAGTACAGCCCCAACGCCGATCCCAGCAAACGGCACGACCAGTTCAACGCCGATTTCACCTTCGAGCAGCAGGATGAGGTGCTGGAGCGCAGCCTGGCCATGGCCAAGACATTCAACGCCAACCGCGTGCGCTGCTTCGACTTCTGGCGCATCGAGGACCAGTCGCCCTTCCGCGCTGCCATGGACCAGAAGCTCACCGAGGCCGCCAACAAGTGTGGGAAGAAGGGCGTGATCTTGATGCTGGAAAACGAACCCGCGTGCAACACCGCTACCGGCGCGGAATCGGGACGCATGCTCCAGGCGGTCAAGACCCCGCATTTCATGCTGAACTGGGACCCCGGCAACGCGGCTACGCACGGCGAGGTTCCTTATCCCGATGGATATAAGCTCATCCCCAAAGACCGCATCGGGCATTGCCATGTGAAAGACGCAGTTAAAGCAGGGAACGGCGAATACAAGTGGGAGTGCATGGGACGCGGCATCATCGACTGGGTGGGCCAGTTCCGCGCGCTCTTGAATGCCGGATATAAGCACGCCGTGAGCCTTGAAACTCATTGGCACGGCGCGGGTACGCCGGAAGAATCCAGCCGGCAGAGCTGGAAGGGGATGAAAGAGGATTTGGAGAAGGCAGGGGCGTTGAAGTCTTAAGAACAGTATTCAGTACTTGGTACTCAGTACTCAGAAAAACAAAATCCTGCCGCAGATGAACGCAGATTAACGCTGATAAACAAGAAGTTCCGAATACCGGAGGCATTCGCATGTCTAACAACAAGATCGAACGGCGCACATTTATCAAGCAGGCAGCAATGGGAGCGGCGGCGCTTGCGGCGCTTCCGGCGGCACGCGTGCTGGGCGCAAATGACAGGGTGCGCGTGGGCATCATTGGTCCGGGAGCGCGCGGACAGGAGCTGGTGAAACAGCTACTCGAGCTTGCCAGCAAGAACAAAGCGAGCGTGGGACTGGTGGCGGCGGCCGATATCTACACCCGGCGCCGCGCCGAGGTGCGCAGGCTGGTTCCCAATGTTCAGGTCTTCAATGATCACCGGCAACTGCTGGACACGAAAGATATTGACGCCGTCATCGTTGCCAGTCCTTTGCACATACATGCTAGCCACTTCATCGATGCTCTCGCCGCCGGTAAAGACCTCTACTCTGAGAAGACCATGTCGTGGTCGATTCCCGAAGCGGAGCAGTGCCTGGCGGCCGCGAAAAAATCTGACCGCGTGGTGCAGATTGGACTGCAGCACCAGAGCTCAGGCTCATACTT
Source organism: Acidobacteriota bacterium (assembly GCA_003225655.1). Classification (GTDB taxonomy): domain Bacteria; phylum Acidobacteriota; class Terriglobia; order Terriglobales; family Acidobacteriaceae; genus QIAW01. The sequence continues at coordinate 3,041 of QIAW01000651.1, read as the reverse complement.
CGATGCGCGCAAATGGATCAAAGACGGAATCGTGGGCAAGGTCACGCACGTCCAGGGTTGGATGAGCCGCAACACGCCCCGCGGCCAGGGGCAGTGGGTGAGGCCGGTCCCTGCGGATTGCAACGCCGGCAATGTGAACTGGAAGGCGTTCCTCAATGGCCGCGCGGAGCGTCCCTTCGATGGCTACAAGTTCATCAACTGGCGGTTGTTCTGGGAGTTCTCCGGCGGCAACATCACCGAAAACATGGTGCACCAGATCGCATATATCCTGGGCGCACTCGATCTGCCCCTGCCCACGGCGGCAACCATGGCGGGCGGAGTGTTCTCGGAAAAAGACGGCCGCGAGGTGCCGGATACGATTGCCGTGAGTCTCGAGTTCCCCAATGAGACGGTGGTCACGTGGCAATCCACCTTCAGCAACAGCCACTACGGATTGGGCGAGCACTTCCTGGGCAGCGATGGCACCATCGAACACGTGGCCGGCGCGACGGACATGGTCACAGGAAAATCGGCCGAGACGACGCAGTACTTTCCCGAAAAGATGAATCGCGCAAACGGAGAGGTGCTTGCCAGCCAGACACCGGACCAGAACCACATGGGCAACTGGATTGAATGCGTGCGCAGCCGAAAGACGCCGAACGCGCCGGTGGAGATCGGCCACCGCTCGGCCATTGCGGCGCATATGGCGAACATGGCGTATCGGCAGAAGCGAAGAGTTACTATGGAAGCTGCCAAAGAAAAGGCGGTTAGCAGTTAGCCATTAGCATTTAGTCTTGTTTAAGTCTTGCTGCATCCCGTTTTTACTATGCCCCCCAGCGCCAAGGCGCGAAAGAGTCTAGCCTGGGGCGGAAGCCCCTGGGGTAAGGTTAAGAAATCGATCCGAGCCCCGGCGGGGCGACACCGGCTGCGGGATACAGCAGTCCTTAAAATGGTATAGCCAAGGCTAGATCCGCCACGGATGTGTATGAAGGTCCGAAATTAATGCACAGCCGGGGATGGCTGTGTCGCGCAATTCTTTTCCTGCTTGTCTAAGGCCCGAAGGCCGCTGGCATCATCCATAAGGTCTAGACCTTCTGGACTTCCGTATCAGGTACTGCTTTCTGACCTCCCTTGTTCTAAAAGCTGCACAGCGAAAAGACACTAACCGATTTAGACAAAAAACACAGATAAAAAAAGTTTGTTGACAAAGGGTCAAATCAGTATAAAATCCGCTGCCGTATTAAAACGTTTAATGCTTGACAAATCTCACTATGTGAGAAGTTTCAGTCTTTGAAAAACGGTCACCAATTAAAACGATAGAGTTTAAAAATAGACCGGCCATCGCAAGCAATTCAAATATCTGGAGGCGATTCCCTCAACGGGAACGAAAATTATGCGACAGGAATGCAGGCTCCTGCAAGGCCAGAAGAGTGTACTTTCTTCGTCCGTCCACCTTTTCACCGTCATCGTTACGTTTCTTCTGTTTTCCGCGGCCGCATTTGGACAAAACGCGGTGGTGCGCGTGAACCAGTTGGGCTACGTGAACAGCGCCAGCAAGCGCGCATACCTGATGTCGAAGGGATCGGAGAGCGGAGCTACGTTCAGCCTGAACTCGGGTGGGAGCAGTGTGTTTTCCGCGCCCATCGGCGCCGACCTGGGCGCATGGGGGGCGTATCTGCACGTCTATGCCCTGGATTTTGATTCGGTTTCCACAGCCGGCGTCTACACGATTGCCGTGACCGGGCCGACAGCGGCGACTTCCCCCAGCTTCAAGATTGATACTGCCGCCAACATTTATAGCAAGGCGCTGGCCAACACGCTTTCGTATTACCAGAACAGCCGCGACGGCGCCAACTTTATTCCTTCGTCGCTGCGCACGGCGGCCGGCCACCTCAACGATCAGCACGCGGGGGTCTTTCACACGCCTAGTTTCGACAGCAGCGATAACATCACCAGCGGGCCCACGTCGACAGGAGCGACCATTGACGCCTCCGGCGGCTGGTTCGACGCCGGCGACTACGTGAAGTTCGTGGAGACGCACAGCTACACGGTGGCGGTGCTGGGGGTAGGCGTACGCGACTTTCCCAACCAGATGGGCTCTGGATCGAGCCAGTCAGACTTCACCGCCGAGGTCAGGTTCGGTACCGACTGGCTGCTGAAGATGTGGGACGATAGCTCGCGCACGCTGTACTACCAGGTAGGCCTGGGCACCGGCAACAGCACCATCGTGAGCGACCATGACATCTGGCGGCTGCCGCAGGCGGACGACACCTTCGGAGGCAGCGATTCGACGACGCGCTTTATCCGCAACCGTCCGGCGCTTATCAACACCGCGGGCGGAGCCGGGGCCAAGATCAGTCCCAACCTCGCGGGGCGCCTGTCGGCATCGTTTGCAATCTGCTACCAGATTTTCAAAAACAGCGACCCTGCCTACGCGAGCCGGTGCCTGTTGGCAGCCGAGCACGTCTTCGATCTCGCCAATACCGCGCCCAGCGGAAAGCTGCTGACGGTAGCCCCCTTTGATTTTTATGGCGAGTCGGAGTGGCGCGATGACCTGGAGTTGGGAGCGACGGAGCTGTATCTGGCGCTGCAACCGGGAAATCTGCCCGCAGGATTGCCGCACAGCGATCCTAACTTTTATCTGACGGCGGCGGCGAACTGGGCGCACGCGTATATCATCGGGCCGGGCGATGCCGGAGACACGCTGAACCTCTATGACGTCACGGGACTCGCGCACTATGAGCTATTTCGCGCACTGGGACTGGCGGGCAATCCCAGCGGACTGGCGGTAACCCAGAGCACGGTGCTCTCTGACTTTCAAAAAGAGTTGAACAACGCTACCACCCAGGGAGCGACCAACCCATTTGGCTTCGGCTTCCCCTGGAACCAGGACGACAATGCCAGCCATGGCGGCGGACTTTCCGTGATGGCCAGTGAATACAAGGCCATGACCGGCGCCAACACCCATGCCGCCCACGCGGAACGATGGCTCGATAACATTCTCGGCGCCAATGCCTGGGGAATCTCGTTCATCGTGGGAGACGGGACGGTATTCCCGGATT
>QIAW01000650.1 GCA_003225655.1 Acidobacteriota bacterium | reverse complement strand
CCGATCAAAGAACCTAACAATCACGTTGAGCGCATCCCTCGACTCGGGAACATCAGCGTTGTAAAAGAATCCGTGGAACAGCCCTTCCCATACGTGAAGTTCAGTGTCCACACCCGCCTTCACCAGTTGCTCGTGTGTGTAGAGAGCGGCACTCAATTCGAAGCCGCGCGTGCCGGTGATCATCAGCGTCGGAGGGAACTTCGCCAGAACTTCTGGCGCGCTGATTGGAGCTGCGAGCGGATCTTTTGGATCAGTTCCGCTGAAATAACTTAACGGCGGCGGTGCTCCGGGGTTCATAGGAAGCGGCATGCGTGCCTCTCCGATTGGCACTGCGGTATAAGAAGCGTCGCCGCCAAACACACCGCCGGCAGACGCACAGAAGATCCCAATCGCTCCCGGCGTAGGTAAACCATGCCTTTGAAACCAGGCAATCGACATAGCAGTCTGAATACCGCCCGCCGAGCACCCGTAGATCCCAATGTCTTTCGGCTGGTGCGTCTTCAGGAGCTCCTGGTAAACACTCGCGACATCTTCGCTGGCAGCGGGAAACTTGTAGTCCGGGCCTTCGCGATAATCGACGCTCACCACTTCAATCTGACCAAGTGCGGAGACGGGGATCGATTCGAGCTCCGCGCAGCCGGGCCAGCAACCAGAGAATCCGCCGCCGTGAAGGTTAATTAGGACTCGATCTTTGTTTCTTGCAGATACTCCCGCTTTTGGCGTGTAAACGTACGCATGTATACCGCCGATCTTGTCTTCTTTTTTCTCGACGGCGAACAGTTCGTAATCACGCGCAAGGTATCCCTTCATAAATCGCGGTACACCAGCGTCCTGTTTCAAGATTTCGGGATCTTGCATGTCCTTCAAATGCTTCGCTACGTATGCTTTTGCTTCCGGACTCAGAAAGCTCGACATTGGCACTGTTTGGGCAGGGACTTCGACGGTGCCATCATCTTGCACTACTACTTTCGGTGCTTTCCCGATCGGCCCATCCTGACCGAAGACCGACGTGGGAACCAGCAGCCCCAGACAAGCCGAAGACAGCAGCACAAATAGAGGGCGGAAGTGCAACATAAATCACGAGCCTCCTGGAATGATTTGGGTGAGAATCGACCTGAAGCAGAGGCACCGCACATTTCTGCGCGGTGCCTTTGAACAGATACTTAGAAGCCGACTCGCAGACCGAACTGAATCGCGCGCGGTGGATTCGCCTGCGAGGTCACAGTACCGAAGCTCGGGCCGCTAGTGATGTTAGTGTTAGGAGCGCCAAATCGTACGTGATTGAACGCATTGAAAAACTCCGCTGTGAACTGCAGATACACACGTTCTGTGATGTCATTGCGCTTTGCGATTGAGAAATCCCAGTTGTTCATGTGATCCATCCGGACGGCGGAAACGTTTCGAGGCTCGTTGCCGAATCTCACAACGGTGCTGGTATCCACAGGCTGGAAGCACGCCGTATTAAACCAACCATTGAGTGCTCGGCTTTCACGTGAGCCCGAGACCTTCAGGTCGCACCCCGACACAAGATCAGTGCGCATCCAGAGGCCTTGAGCCCCGAAGTACCCCTGACCACCGCCAAGTAAGCTGAGAGCCGACCCCGGAAAGAATTGGTACGCACTAATGGGAACACCGCTCCGTATAGTGGTGATGCCGTTGACTCGCCATCCCCCCACTATCCCGTTAAGAATTCCGTGAGCATCGCTCAGGAAGTGCTTGTTATGACCGACAGGCAAATCAACACCGTACCCAACGGAAAAGTTGTGAGGAATATCGTAAGAACTCACCGAGTACTCTCTCTCCAAATGGTTGTTGTCCTGAGTCGCCCCGCCGAAGATGAATCCTTCATCCAGGAAGGCACTCGTGCTGTCAGTGTTCGACATCAGTCGCGACCATGTATATGCCAGACTCAGTATCCCCTTGGAGCCAAACCGCTTCATGAAGGAGGTCTGCAGAGACCGGTAGTTTGATGAGCCCTTGTGCGGATCCAGGAACAGAACCCGGCGGTATTGCGGGAATGGCAGCAATAGCTGTCCGCGAGCCACGGTTGCCGCCGAGAGTGGCGACCCCGGAGTTGTGATTACGCCGAAGAACGGGTTCGGGACCTGCTCCAGCAAGCCACCGCTACCCGGAGCACTACTGGGTCCCAGAGAAAAATACTGATCCGGCAGCTGATTCAGGTTGATATTCGAAACCGTGGCCCACCCCTGTAAAAGAAGATGAGTACCGCGAGATCCCGCGTATGCCACCGTAAGCGAGGCGTCTTTGCCGATTTGTCGTTCGATTGCCGCGTTCCACTGCTGCACATATGGCGTAGGATCGCCGGGCACGCGCATGGCAAAGATCGCCTGTCCGTAGAAGTCGCTGGGCTGAGCGTTACGCCGTAGCGGCTGGTTAAGGCCGGTGGGAAACGGGTTGGCCACTGTTGCGCTGCCATTGGTAACCGTGGTCGGAGCTAGGTTGACAGGTGAGAGATTCGGTCCGTCTTGGCTGAGCGTGCTGGGCGGGTAGGAAATGCCATATGCCGCTCGCAGCACAGTCTTGTCTGTCAGACGATACGCTAACCCCAGCCGTGGCGAAAACAACTTCCAGTGCAACTTGTCTTCTCTTTGAGAGGGCCATGCGGAACTTCCTACAAGTGCCACATTCCCGATCAGCTGTTGCGTCTGTCCCGTGACTGGATTCAAGATTGACCCTAGCGGACTAGCTTGGTTTGGCAGAAACACTGTGTCGTTGTTGTTAGCTTCCGAGAAGACACTGGGCTGGTCCCATCGGAGGCCAGCAGTGATGGTAAGTTTTCTGGTGGCCTGGATGGTGTCATCGACAAAGAAACCGTAAGACGTGAAGTATGCCCCGGAGCCTCCAATCACACCGGGCGCTACTTGCGAGCCTTGCGCTCCGACGATTCCAAGCAGTGCCGACGCCACCGCACTACCGCCCGCGCCGGACGACGAGGCGGTACCCGACTGGTCGAAGTTCAGGGTGAGCACTCCGTTTTCCGGATCTGAAATCCACTGTACGTGGCGCAATGCGCCGCCAAACTTGAGTTGGTGGCGACCCACAATCTTGGTGAGATTTCCCGACAACCCGTAGACATTCTGGTGCCAAAAGAGCTGCGAACCGACCCCATTGCTTCCACTGATACCTTGGCTGTCGCTGAAACTCATTGCCGGATAATTCGCAGGGGCCACGAGCTGGCTTGCAAGGCCTGCCCAACCGGGGCCGAATTGAGACAGGTCGACGCCTTGGCTGTCGGGAAACTCGTGTTGAAACACCCGCAGGTAAGAAAGCCGTAAGTCCAGGATCGTCGAAGAGTTAAAAGCGTGCGTGTCTCCGAGAATAGCCGAGTGAGTGTAGATACCGGTGTGACCCTGACCCTGTGTGTGTGTCCCCCAAGCATCATAGGCGTTGCTATCTGCCTTCCAGTACGCGTACCGGGCGAACAAGTTGTTCTTGTCGGAAAAACGGTGATCAACACGCGCGTTGTATTGACTGTTGATGCCTCCCGTGGCCTCTTGAACAACGAAGTTGTTCTGTAGAAGGCCCGGCCGGTTCTCGGCGGCGGGATAGGACTTCGCAAAAAGTGCCTGTGCAGAAGGGTCAAGTCTATTCGGGCAGATTACGTTAAGAACTCCGTTGCATTGAAATTGAAGTCCCGTGGTTGGATCGTAGATCGCAGGCAGACCTGGTGCCGAAAAATCACCTCCCAGTTCCGCCGTCGTAGGAACCGTACTTGTCACCAGGGTTCCGGTTTTCAGAACTTCTCGCTCGAAACCAAAGAAAAAGAATGTTTTGTCTTTTACTATGGGTCCGCCAAGGGTCCCACCAAACTGATTTTGGATCAAAGGCACACGAGCAAGACCGGCTTTATTGGAAAAGTAATCATTCGCATTCAGAACCTTATTGCGCAGATACTCGTAAGCGGTGCCGTGAAAAGCGTTGGTTCCAGATTTAGTGGTGAGGTT
>QIAW01000133.1 GCA_003225655.1 Acidobacteriota bacterium | reverse complement strand
AAAGAGGAGGGGTTGAGTGATGAAGACCGACAAAGCATCAGCCGTCCGGCGTAACGTGCAAACCGCGTCAGGACGAATCAGTTACGTAGAGCGTGGGAGCGGACCAGTGGCGTTGTTCGTGCACGGCGTCTTGCTGAACGGGCATTTGTGGCGTCACCAGTTGGAAGAACTATCCGACATTCGGCGTTGCATTGCTGTGGACTTGCTGGCTCATGGCGAGACCGAAATTGCGCCCGACCAGGATGTATCCGTAACCGCCAACGCAGAGATGCTGAAACAGTTTCTCGATGCCTTGAAGATCAATCAGGTCGATCTCGTCGGCAACGACAGCGGGGGCGGTATCTCGCAAATCTTCGCCGCTTTGAATCCGGAGCGTGTTCGCAGTTTCACTTTGACCGATTGCGACACTCACGACAACTGGCCGCCCGAGGCGTTCAAACCGTTCTTGACCATGGCTGCCAACGGCGGCTTGCGTGGGACTCTAGAGGCAATGTTAGCGGATAAGAGTGCCTATCGCTCGCCGCAGGCGCTGGGTCCAGCGTATGAGCATCCAGAACAGTTGAGCGACGAAAGCATCGAAACTTATCTTCGGCCGTTCATCAGGAGCGAGCAGCGCCTTCGGGATCTCCAGCGCTTCTTAGCCGCCTTCGATAACCAGCACACACTCGCGATCGAAGCACGGCTGAAGACGTTGAAGGCCCCGACTTTGATCGTCTGGGGGACTGACGATGTGTACTTCGATGTGAAGTGGTCGCGCTGGCTTGCCGAAACGATTCCTGGAACGAAGCGCCGTGTCGAATTCCAGGGCGCGAGGATCTTTTTCCCCGAAGAGCGCTGGAAGGAATTCAATCAAGAACTGCGCGCTCATTGGGTATGAATCTATGCGTCCGGTCATCTTTTCCTTGTCTTCCTTTTCGTTGGTGTTGCTTGATTCTTGGCCCATGCGGTCAAGGTGGCGTTCGAGCGCGTTCAGCCGAGGGCGTTTGTTCTTGCGCTTTAGGACGGCAAGTTGCTGGCGCAGTACCAGATTTTCGAGCAGTAGAGTCTTGCTAGATGAAAGGAGACGCGTGATGACCCCGTCCAGAGCCAGAATACACCGGTTCCTGACGGACAATGACCTATAGAGGTTTCTAAATACCAAGATTAGAGTGTGGCCTGATGTCACAAACGTACTGGATAGGTTTTTGCGGACTGTAGGCTTCGCACCACGGTTCAAACCCTTGTCCACGCATGCCCTAACCCCTTGAAGCTTCAATTTCCATCCAGCAAAGAGCGCAGAACCATATTGGGCTGCAAATTCCATTTTGAAACAGCGAAGGCAAAGCCCATAGGAATTCGCTTGTTTTAGGTGAACAATGCGAGTATGGTGCCATCCACTGAGGCAAAACAATGACGGAAGAAAAGTGTTGTACTCAATCCTCGTCCGTACAGCCGGCCCGATATCAGCTTTTGCCTGCCGGCACAACTTACACTGCTTGCCGAAATTTGCGCTCAGACGCTTCCCGCCAGCCAAGTGGCTAGAGAATTCCAAGCGCACACCACAAACGCGCAGCCTGGTCGCCCTGTCATCCTTGCCTTCCAGAAGAATCTATGTGCGTGTTACTCATGACGAGAACTGATGTTTATCTTTCAAAGACCGCCAGAACGATTGCAAGGAGGAAATTCGCAACATGCCTTTTCAGTGGCTGATCAACATCAATCCAAATGTAACTAAACCACCCAGAGTAAACTTTAGTCCGAATCCGCTGCCTAAAGTCGAACCGGGGGACAACATCGTATGGGCCAACAACGATTCTGAGCCGCATTGGCCCTGTGTGGCCGGCAACCGGGACTTTTTCATGCCGAACCAGATTGCGCCGAAATCTACTTCCAGCGCATTTAGCCCCACCGCGGCAGGGAATTTGGACTACGTGTGCTATCTGCATCCGGATGAAAAAGGCACAATTCAAGTAATAGCTCCCCCCGCCCCTCCACCAAATAAATAACCTGGCGGAATGATGCCGCACAGGGCTCCATCCCATTCAAGGCGATCTCCGTGCAGACGCCGGAAGAAAGGAAAGTGTATGACAAGGTGCCAGGCTGTAAACGTCGACTACACTCACAAACACAAAAGGAATGAACGGGGGCGCCAGCGGGGTGCTCAAGCGTGCATGAAGAACAAGTTCAGCGCCTTGGTTGCAGCCTGCGGGCTTCTCCTGGTCCTTGTCGTCTTTGTTCCTCGCGCAACGGCACAAGAACCGCGGATCGTTGATTGCCCGAATCCCCTGGCAGGCCAGGGACTCCTTACTGTCCCGGAGATCAAGAGCGAGGGCGGACGGCTGAAAGCTTTACTCGTGCTGAGTGACAACGATCGGCGCGTCATGTGGGATACGGGAACCACTCCACGCTGTGCTACTCAGTACATGAGGTATTTCCACGGTTACAGCCTGTTGAAGCCTGGTCCGGAAGACCCGCTTTTTTCCAAGAGCGACCCCATTCCGGGGCCGACGTTACGGGCAAGAGTCGGTGACTTGATCGAGATCCAATTTGAGAATCTGATCAATACCCAGCACTTCAGCAACTCGCTGGACCGTGGCGAGAGCGGTCAGAACGACGGCTGTGATATCACCTTTGCCGGTACAGGGGGCAAGTCGCAGAACCTGAACGGTGACACGATGCCGAATTGTCTGCACGGCTCGAGCACCGTGAACGTCCACTTCCATGGCACGCACACCACCCCCAATACCAGCGGCGACAATGTGCTGCTCTTCATTCGTCCGGCTCAGGGTGCTCTAACCCCTGACGGCCAGAGGGTCCTCAACGAGTTCTTTACTGCGTGCGAAAAAACCGGCCCGCCAATGTACTGGACAGACATGCCGGCCTATTGGCAGGGGCTACAGAAGCAGTTCGTCACAAACTATGACAACACAGCTCCCTATAAGGGGCAGTCACCTCCGCCGGGCGGCCCGCCGGCTCTGCCCAAAAACATGCAACTCTCGCCGGTAAATCAGCGGGAGATCGCAAACAGACTGTGGCCGCAATACCAGATTGGGTATTTTCCTTACTGCTTCAAGGTGCCCGCTTATGACCCGGCTCTGGTGAAGATGGGCAGGCGCCCGGGACGCACTGGTACCACGCGCACAAGCACGGGTCGACGGCGCTCAACGTGGCCAACGGAATGACCGGGGCGTTTATCATCGAGGGCAAGTACGATGACGACCTGCGCAAGTACTACACATCCAATCCCAACTGGAATTTCCCGGAGCAGGTGCTTGTCATCCAACAGTTAACCACTGTGCTGAACCTCACTGTCCCGGGCAAGGGACCTGGCAGCCGCGCCATACCGCTCCTGTCAATCAATGGCCGTCTCGCACCAGTGATAACGATGCGACCGAACCAGGTGCAACTCTGGCGCCTGGTGAACGGGGCAGAGCGGGATGCCGCACTCTTTCAGAATTTTGTCGCGCGGGGGGCTACAACACCGTGCAGCGGCAATCCAGCCACAACGTGCGTCCACTGGAAGCAGATTGCGCAGGATGGCGTTCAATTTAAGTACTCCAATTATGCAGGGACCCAAGAAGACAACCAATTCAACCTTGCCCCCGCCAATCGTGCCGATCTGCTGGTACAGTCGCCCTCGGCTGAGGGCACATATGATCTCAAAGTCCAGGCGGGGCTTTGCCGCAATGACTGCAGACCGCAGACGGAAACGTTGTTGACCGTGGTAGTGAAGGGCAACGCCATCAATCCAGGCATGCCGTTCATCTCCGATGAACAGAACTATCCCACGTTCCCGGTTTTCCTCAGCGACATTCCGGCGAGCGATATCTTTGTCAGGCGTGACCTCGTATTCCAGGACAACAAGGGTTCATTGCAGATCAACGGCAAACAATTCAACGACCACGACATTAACCAGGTAATGCTCTTGAACTCCTCGGAAGAATGGAAAGTGTCTAATCTGGATTCCGACAGGGAACACCCCTTCCACATCCACGTGAATCCGTTTCAGATCATAGAGGTCTTCCAGCCGCAGAGCGCGGAGGCCAAGGATCCCAATAGTCCCTGTTACGCCGACCCCAACAACCCCGAGACATGGAAAGCATGCCATTCTCCGCAAAAGGATTTTGTCTGGTGGGACACCTTTGCGATCCCGGCGGCCAGGGCCGACAAAGATAAGAACGGAAACCCGGTTACCATTCCTGGATATTTCCGGATGCGCAGCCGGTTCGCTGATTTTCCCGGCCAGTTCGTATTGCACTGCCACATCCTTACACATGAGGACCGCGGGATGATGGAGTTGATTGAGGTAGTACCTGATACCACGATCTACACCCACCACTAAACCTGATAAGCCGGCGAAAAGATCCGGCTGGAATGAAGGAGTCCGGATATCGGAGTTTGACCCCGCGGCGATGCCATAACAGCGCGCCGCCGTGGGCCTCCCGTCACGCTGCAGCAAGAATGGGGATTACAATACAAACGCTTTGCCACACGCGGTTTCAACATCGCCGAAGCTATCTGCTAAGCCTCCACGGAGTGGTGC
>QIAW01000132.1 GCA_003225655.1 Acidobacteriota bacterium | reverse complement strand
GGGAAGTTATGGCGGCCGACTTCGTCATGGGGATCGGCGGTGTTTATCCAAATAACACCGGCGGTTTTGGGGGCGGATCCAAGATCGTAATGGGGGTGCTCGATTTGCGAGTCATTTCGCAACTGCATCGCCAACATAAGGGCGCCGGCTGGGCGGGAGACGGATTTGAGAGCGCGTTTCGCAAGGACTTGAACGAAATCGCCGACATGATCGGGCTGCGCTCGCTCATCAGTCTTCACATCGGCGGCGACCGTGAACTGGTGCGCATGGTGTGCGGCGATTACCGGCAGTACTATCCGCAGGAAGTAACTTACGCCAAGGAATTTTTTAGCGCGCGCAAGCCCGACAACGCCGATGTGGTCATCTCCAATGCCTTCCCCAATGATCTATCGCTTACCTTCGTGCACATGAAAGGCGTTTATCCACTGCGGCAGGCGGCCAGTTCGGCGTCGCGGATCGTGGTAGCGGCGTGCAGCGAGGGCGAAGGATTCCACGGCGTGTATCCCATTGTGCGCATGCCGAGATTTCACGAGCAGCGCGATCGCTTGCGGCGGATCACTTTAATGACCCCGGCGGAAATTGTCGGCAAGATCGCAGGAAAGATCACTGGCAAGTTGGGGTCGGCATCGGCGAAGAGGAGTCCGGCCGGCCTTGCCCATGCATCCGTCCAATCGCCAACACCGGCGAAGCCAAAAAATCCCATCTGGCTTTACCTGACCCGAAAGCCAGTTCGCAAAATGCCATCGCCCGTGCGCGGCATCCGGGTGATGGAATCATGGAGCGAAATCGTGGGCCAGATCCAGAAAGAACAAGGCGGCCGCAGCCCGCTCCGCGTATTTGTCTATCCCTGCGCACCCCTGCAGATATTGAATTGAAGAAACCTTCCCGGATGATGAGCAAGAACAATTCCAGCCGCGGCATTAAACACCATGTCCGCACCGCCATCGCCAAGACTGGGGTGATGCGGCTGGCGGTGCACGCTGCACCGGCCTCGATCGCAATCCTCCGTTACCACTCGGTGCAGGAAGATCGCGCGCGATTTGGCAATTCGATCGGCGAGGCCATTATTCATTCGCTGGCAACGTTTCGCCAGCAGATGGAGACGGTGGCCGTGCAATTCGATCCGATGAGCATGGACGACGCGTTGCTGTTCTTGCGGGGAGAACGGAGCTTGCCCCGCCGGCCGGTGGTCGTCACTTTCGACGATGGATTTGCGGATAACGCCGAGCTGGCCGCTCCGGTCTTGGACCGCTTGGGAATCCCCGCCACATTTTACGTGACGGTAAATCCCGTGGACTCATCGCAACCGCCGTGGTTTTGCCGCCTGCGCCACGCCTTTGCCACAACCCAGAAGAAGACATGGTTCGATTCGATCGAAGATTCCACTCGCAACCTCGAGAAGGCGCCGGAGAGGAAGGCGGCGTTCCTGGTGGCTTCGGAGCGGTGCGCGCAAAAGACTGCCGCGGCGCAGAATGGTGCGCTTCAGCTCATCGAACATGAATTGGAAGTTGAGCCGTTCGCTCCGGGTGAGCGGTTCATGATGAGTTGGGAGCAAGTGCGAAGTTTGCGCAAGGCCGGGCATATTGTGGGCTCTCATACGCTCAGCCATCCCAACCTGGCACACATCAC
>QIAW01000649.1 GCA_003225655.1 Acidobacteriota bacterium | reverse complement strand
GGAAAGAAACCCCTTTGTTGACCAGATAGGTCGCCGCCGCCAGCGCATTCATAAAGCCTGCCTGCGCGGCGCTTTGCATGCGCTCATGATTGAACTCGACCTGGCGCATGAAGCCGGCCACGGTCTTCAAGCTCTGTATCGTTGCCTCTGCAGCGATAAAAACCGGCTCCTGCGTCTCCTGCAAATCTTTGTTATAAGCAAGCGGCAATCCCTTGAGCGTCACCAACAGCGATACGGCGTTGCCGATCATACGCGCGGATTTGCCGCGAATCAGTTCCAGCG
>QIAW01000648.1 GCA_003225655.1 Acidobacteriota bacterium | reverse complement strand
CAGGCGGGTGAAATCACGCACAAACATTTCTGCATACGCCAGCAGCCAATGGGCCACCAAGACCGGCTCGGCAGCCTGCAAATGAGTGTAGGCCGGCATGGCGGCGTTGCCTGCTTTTTCCGCGCGGGTCACCAGCACATCGAGAAGTTCCAGCAGCAAAGCCTGCGATTCATCGATGGTCTTGCGGACGTAGAGCCGCAAATCGGTGGCAATCTGCTCATTGCGGCTGCGGCCGCTGTGCAGCTTGTATCCGGCTTCTCCGATCAGCTCGACCAGGCGCTTCTCAACAAAATGGTGGATATCTTCGGCTTCGTCGTCGTTAAAGTACTCCGTCTTCTGCGCCGCTGATTGGATCGCTTCCAGGCCGCTCAGGATGGACTTCAACTCATTCTCAGAGAGCACACCGGTCCTGTGCAGCGCGCGCGCATGCGCACCGCTGGCGGCGACTTCTTCATTCACCAACCGCTGATCAAAGGGAAGTGACCGCTGCCAGCGCTCGAATTCCGGATCAAGTGGTTGGCGAAACCGGCCCGACCACATCTTCATGGGACTGTGACCTCGTGCCGCAGCAGGGCGCGCGAACGTGACGGCAACCCGAGTATGCGGATGAACCCGGCGGCGTCTTTCTGGTCGTAGCTTTCACCCATGGTGAACGACGACAGGTGGGTGCGATAGAGCGAGTAGTCGGAATGGCGGCTGGCAACCGCTACATTGCCCTTATAAAGATCAAGTACTACCGAGCCGCTGACCTCGCCTTGCGTGCTGGCGACAAAAGCATCGAGCGATTCCCGCAACGGCGTAAACCACAGGCCGAAGTAGACCAGCTCCGCATATTTCAATGCGACATGCTGCTTGAAGTGCATGAGATCGCGGTCGAGGCACAAAGCTTCCAGTTCGCGATGGGCGGTGAGCAGCAGGGTGCCGCCGGGCGTCTCATAGCAACCCCGTGATTTGATACCCACAAAGCGGTTTTCCACCAGGTCAACCCGGCCGATGGCGTTGCGTCCGCCGATCTCATTCAACTCCTGCAAGAGCAGGACCGGGTCCATCTGCTTGCCGTTGACCGAAACGGGAACGCCGGCGGCAAAGCCGATCTCCACCCGTTCTACCTTGTCGGGCGCAGCCTCCGGTGACTTTGTCATCTGCCAAGTGGTCTCCAGCGGCTTGTTGACCGGGTCTTCGAGTTCTCCGCCTTCGTGACTCAAGTGCAATATGTTGCGGTCACGGCTGTGGATCTTCTCGCGGCTGGCAGCCACGGGGATGCCGCGCTTTTCCGCATAGTCAAGGCAGTCTTCGCGCGACTTCAGCTCCCACTCGCGCCATGGCGCAATGATTTTCAAATGCGGCGCCAATGCCTGATAGGCATGCTCGAAGCGCACCTGATCATTTCCCTTTCCCGTGCAACCGTGGGCAACAGCGGTGGCGCCTTCGCGCGCGGCCACCTGCACCTGGTGCTTGGCTATGACCGGACGCGCCAGCGAAGTCCCCAGCAGGTACTTATGCTCGTAGACGGCTCCAGCCATGATGGCGGGAAAAGCATAGCCAGTGAGGAACTCCTCGCGCATATCTTCCACTACGACTTTGGAAGCGCCGGTAGCATACGCCTTCTTGACGACTGCCTCGATGTCGTCTCCCTGGCCCACATCGCCCACCATGGCGATGACCTCGCAGCCATAATTTTCTTTCAGCCAGGGGATGATGATGGAAGTATCGAGCCCCCCGGAATATGCCAAAACAACTTTTTCAGACATGTGCGCTCCTCTGCGGCAAGCGTTTGATTTCACTGCCCAACAAAACAAGCATCACGGCTTTTTGCGCGTGCATGCGGTTCTCAGCCTGGTCGAACACCACTGAGCGGGACGAATCGATGACCTCATCGGTAACTTCATCTCCGCGGTGGGCCGGCAAACAATGCATGAAGATTGCGTGTGGCGCGGCGTGCGCGAAGAGCTCTTCGTTCACCTGATAAGGAGCAAAGGTTTTCTTGCGGTTCACTGCTTCGCTCTCCTGTCCCATGCTGGCCCAAACGTCGGTGTAGACTGCGTCCGCGCCCTTCACGGCCGCGCGTACGTCGTGGGTCACCTCAATCGACGCCCCGGTCTCAGCAGCGATTTCCAGCGCCGTGCTCAGAATGTGGGCATCTGGCTTGTAACCGTTGGGAGTCGCGACCGTAATTCTGGACCCCAGGCAGGCAGCGGTCAGCATCAGCGAGTGTGCCACGTTGTTGGCGTCGCCCACGTAGGCGAGCCGTATCTTCTTGAGATCGTCAAATTTCTCCGTCAAGGTGAAGTAGTCTGCCAGGGCCTGGCAGGGATGCTCCAAGCTGCTCAGGCCATTGATAACCGGAATGCCGGCGTGCTCCGCCATCTCAGTGACCGTCGTGTGCTCGAAGGTGCGCAACACAATGCCATCAACCCAACGCTCGAGGTTGTGGGCGATGTCGCTGAGCTTTTCGCGCGCGCCGAGGCGGGAGTTCGTCTGGTCAAAGAAAAACGATGTCCCTCCCAGGCCATTCATGCCCGCTTCAAAGGTGAGGCGGGTACGCAGCGAGGGTTTCTCGAAGAACAAGACAATCTGTTTCCCGGCAAGCGATTGGCGGAACTCCGCAGGACGCGTTTTGACCAGCATGGTCAAATCGAGCATCCTTTTGACGCCCTCGGGACCGAGGTCGCCGATGGAAATAAGGTCTTTACACCATTGCAGCTTTTCTCCGGGAACCGGCATCACTGCAGACGACTTGGCAGTTTGTGTCTTCAATTGGCTACACTCCTCCGCGCTCCTGCATGCGCCTTGGTATGGGTCTGGCCTTGCTCCTCGAGAACTAAATCAAGTTTCTCGATCACTTCATTCACGTGCGCTTTGCCGATCACATAAGGCGGCAGAAAGCGCAACACGGTTTCATGGGTGCGGTTAATGATCACTCCGCGCTCCATCATCTTCTTAACCGCTGCTTTCGCCAGCTCACCGGAGTTCAACTCCACTCCGACCATCAGGCCCAGCACACGGACATCAGTGATCGCTGGCTGGCGCTTTTGCAGTTGCTGAAGCTGTTCGCGCAAATAGTTGCCCATCTTGCCGGCATGATCCACCAGTTTTTCCCGCTCCAGGGTCTGCAAGAATGCAATGGCAACGGCGCAGGCCAGCGGCCCGCCGCCGAAGGTAGTGCCATGCATTCCCGGATGAAAGCTGCGCGACACCGCTTCCCTTGTCAGCACGGCCCCCAGGGGCAATCCCGCAGCCAGGGGCTTGGCGATGGTGACGATGTCGGGAGAGATGCCGTAATGCTGGTAGGCAAACATCTTTCCTGTACGTCCCAGCCCGCTTTGGATTTCATCGATCACCAGCAGCGCCCGGTGCTTGTTGGCGAGAGACCTGGCGGCCTGCAGGAACTGCTTATCCATGAAACGAATACCGCCTTCGCCCTGCACGACTTCGAGTCCGATGGCGCAGACGCTGGAATCGAATTTTTTTCGCAAATCGTCCACGTCGTTGTAACGTACGAACTCCACTCCCGGCATCAGGGGCATAAAGGGATCGCGGTACTTCGCCTGTCCGGTGGTGGCGAGCGATCCAAAGGTGCGTCCATGAAAAGAGTTTTCCATGGCCAGCACGCGCCAGGCAGGCTTGGTTCCATTGCTGCGGCGGGAGCGGGCATAGGCGCGCGCCAGCTTGAGAGCGCACTCCCAGGCTTCCGTTCCGCTGTTACAAAAAAAAGCGCGGTCCATTCCTGACAGGCGCGTCAGCCTTTCAGCCAGCTCTCCCTGATATTCATGGAAGAACAGGTTTGACGAGTGCACCAACAGTTCCGCCTGTCGGGCCATGACCTTGGTGATTGCGGGATGTCCATAGCCCAGCGCGTTGACTCCGATGCCGCTGAGAAAATCGAGGTATTTGCGCCCCGAGGCGTCGTATACATACACGCCCTTCCCTTTGCGCAGCAGCACCTGGTAGCGGTCGTAGGTGGGCAGCAGCAGGGCCGCCTCTTTTTTCATGACAGCTTCGAGGTTCATGCCGTCATCACCTCGGTCCCAAAATCTATCTTGGAGAGATAAAACTGCGGCAACACATCTGCCTGTAGGGCCGGCAGAATGCGGACCCGGCCCACGCCTTTGCGCAGAGCTTCGCGGCAGGCTTCTAACTTAGGCAGCATGCCTCCACAGACCACCGACTGCTCCACCAGAGCAGGAATCTCATTCAACGTCAGCCAGCGGATGACCCCCCCGCTCGCATCTTTGACCCCGGGAACATCCGTGAGGAAAATAAGCGCGCTCGCATGGCAAGCCGCCGCGCAAGCCGCAGCCATCTGGTCGGCATTGATGTTGTAATACTGGCCATCTACTCCGAGCGCCAGGCTGGAGATCACCGGAACACTGCCACAGCCCCAAACCGCTTCAATCCAGCGTGCATCCGACGAACAAATTTCCCCTACGAATCCCAAGTCATAGGCAGTGCCGTTCTTTTTGCGGGCGCGGAACGACAGGCCGTCGCCGCCACACATGCCCACCGCCGGACACCCCACCGAAGCCAGCTCAGCAACGAGTTGCTTGTTCACCCCGCCGGCCAACACCATG
>QIAW01000647.1 GCA_003225655.1 Acidobacteriota bacterium | reverse complement strand
GGTGGCTGCATAACCAATTTCCAAACGCTGGGGGGTATTGATGCCTGTTCAAATAATGTCCTACTCAAAAGAGCCGAGGCTAAAAGCCCAAAACTCTTAAGAACCTTTACCCCCGGCTAAAGCCGGGGGCTCCCACCGGGCGTCGCAAGCGACGCAATAGGACATAACTTATGCAGGTGTCAATAAAAGCCCAAAGTCATTTGAACCTTATCCCGGGCTTAAAAGCCGGGGGGATCCCACCCAGCGGCTAGGACATTGGAATCGCATGAAAATCCACGGGGGTTCCGGAGGTCAGGACGTGTTTCTTGTAGATGTAAATGATACTGGCAGACTTAGGGTCATCGTAGTTGGAAACAATTAGAAGTCCGTCGCCATCCGAAGGGGCGAAGGGCGGCGTTCCCTGCCAGGGGATGGTCTCGAGGTTTGTTTTCTGGACCCTCGTCATGACTGCAATGGAAGGATAGACTTTGTCGAAACGCACAGTCTGGCCGATGATCAGTATGATTCGAACCTGGCTTGGCTGCCGGCGGTCATCAGAGACCAGAACGTAAGCGGACTCTTCGGCAAAGCCCTCGCCTGCGAATCTTCCGAAGAGATGCCCGGTAACTTCCTTCCCCTTGCTCTGCAACCAGGTTACGCCCCGCGGATCAAAATCCTGCGCCTCGGCAAGACGCCAGTGGTCTACGCCGGTAATAAGCCCTGCGTCGCCGGGGAGTATCCCCGCAGGAACCAGCACTGCTTTCACTGTTTGTGGCTGGATTGCCCGGTTGACGAAAAATAAACCAACCAGCACGAGGATTGCGATGGTCACGGTGATCCATACCAGGCGGTGCGGTTTGGCATCACCTGCTTTGATGAGGCTTCGGTCAGCTCCTGGCATCTTGAGGGCCTCGGCGCCAATTTTCACCATGCTCTTGACGTGATTCAGAACATGATCTTCAAGATCAGCTTCCGGGATAAGCGGCTCTGTTAATTCAAGTTTTCCTGATGTCATGGAGACGCAGGTGCTGGGACTGCAACAAAGCCGTTGAAGGTGGTTCTGGACTGACTCCGATGAGATCAGCATCCGGGCCTGAACAGGCTGGTCGCTGCGGGTGGCAAAACGTGAATCGAACATCGGGTCTGAAGTTGGGACCACCGTTTTTCCCAGGCTGTTCTTCTCTTGCAGTTTTCTGGGAATGAGAAACAAAGTTAGCTGAGTTGGCACAGGAATCCGAATATGAAGTCCGGGGGCCTGCAAGCTATTTGAGAACTTTATAAAGACCGGCCATCGGTGGTATCTGCCCTTTAACCTCAAGTCATCCCTCTTCCGGTATATCTTGCCCTTGAGGCTTTTGGAAATCACGCGCACGTCATCGGCAATCTCCTGGTAGTCTTTCAACATGGCGCGGCGCCTGAGCCATGCTATGACGGCAAGCAGCAGAAGCCCCCCGGCCAGGCCCACGATGGCAATTTGAAAATGACGAGATGTAAGCGCGGGGAGGTGAAAAGGTA
>QIAW01000643.1 GCA_003225655.1 Acidobacteriota bacterium | reverse complement strand
CTATTCATCGCGGATCTGCGGATGGAAACCGTCATACTGCTCGGCGGCACAAGATCGCGGTTTGGGAGAGGCGATGGCGCCGCCATCGCCTCTCCACGTTTTTTTTCACGGAACCAAGGTGATTGCAAGCACCTCGACGTTGGCGTTGTTGGGCAGCGTAATGCTGCTCACGGTTTTCGTATTGTTCAGAGCGAAGGAGTAGCCATACAGCAGGAAAGTCCGGCTATCTTTTCCGCCGCTGCTGCTATCGCGGTAAGCCATGGTCACAGCGGTGGATTCACCCGCAAAGCTTTGCGGGGTGAACCAGTCGCTGAGACTCTGGACAAAGGTCGAGCTGCTGCCGTCGGAGAAATGGACGACAAAGCTCTGTGATGCCTGATTACCATCCACGCCCGTCGCCAGCATCCTCAAGGAAGAGAACTGGCCGGAGGGCAGCGTGATGGTTTGCCCCATTGCGCTTACATCATTGGAGGTGTTGGCGGCTCCCAGATTGAACGTGGCGCCCCCAAAGCTCACGGTTGAGCCCAGCAGGTTTGCGGAGTAGGCAGATCCGCCGCCATCCAGGCCACCGGTGAACGTGGTGCCGTCGGTCACGATGCCTTCCCGGTTAAATGCCCCGCCGAGGTTGGCCTGGGCCTGGGTGCCGCCCCCAGCAGCAGGAATCAGGCTCATGGCCAGCACCACCACGTTGCGAGTGGCGGGCAACGAGATGCTGCTTACGGTCTTGGTGCTGTTCAGGGTAAGCACATAGCCGAACAGGTTCACCGTTCTCGTCTGCATCACTCCCGTGCTCTGGTCGCGATAGGTCATGGTAGAGACAATCGTCTCTCCCGCAAAATTCTGCGGATGCGCCCGATCGCTTATGCTTTGCGTGAACGACTGACTGGTGCCATCGGAGAAGTGCACGGTGAAGGTTTGTGAGGCTTGGTTTCCGTTGACTCCGGCTGCCGGCACTTTGAGAGAGCTAAATCGGCCGGAGGGCAGCGTCACTGTAGCGTTGGCAACTGCATCCAGCGCATTCGCGGGTCCAAACGTCAACTGCGTGCCGCCAAAGGTGACGGAGGAAACCAGCAGGTTGGAGGAGTAGCTATTGCCCCCTCCGTCGAGGCCACCACTACTGAAGGTAGTGCCGTCAACCACGATACCGGAGTTGATGTTAAATGCTCCCGAAAGATTGACCGGCACCGGACCACCGTTGACTGCCGGGTTCACGGTCACGCTGATTGAGGTTGTGCGCGTCAGCGAGCCAGAGACGCCGGTGATGGTCACGGTTGCAGTTCCGGTGGATGCGGTGCTGCTGGCCGTAAGCGTCAGCGTGCTCGATCCCGTTGTGCTAGAAGGATTAAATGCAGCAGTTACCCCAGCCGGCAAGCCTGAGGCCGATAAGCTGACGCTTCCCGTGAAGCCGTTGACCGGATTAACAGTGATCGTGCTCGTGCCACTTGAGCCTTGGGTAATGCTGAGGCTATTAGGCGAGGCAGAGAGTGTGAAGTCGGCAACGGCGCCACAATTGTTCATCTTGAAACTGACAATACGGGTGTGCCAGTTGAAGGTACCGTTGACGGGTATGTACTCCGTCGTGTAAAAGAACGTGCAGTCATCCGTAGGATCAACTGTCATAGCGCTGTAGTCGCCCCAGCGGCTCAGGGTGGTAGTCTGCGAGCCACCTCCGCTGAAGATCACATTTTCCGTTTCCAGGGCCCCCGGAGGATCGGAGTGCGTACGCCCGGTTACGGCAATTTCAGGGTGAATCGCGCTGCTCGATTCGCTGTAGCCGGCGGCGATGTCGCCGCTTTTATCCGTGGCCACGCTGCCCATCCACCGCCAATTCGAATCGGGTTGAAATGTCCCTTGCTGAAATACTGTAGGCGTGCCGTTCGGGCTGCGGATTTCATACCAGCGCACGCCGGCTACGCTGTTGACCGAGACGGAGTGATTGAGAACGATGGATTCATGATCGCCAAAGTTGCGGTAGGCCACCCGGTGATTGGGTACATCGCCGATCGAGGACAGTAGCTGAGTCGTTCCCGCCTGGGGAACACAATTGCTACCGGGGCAAAGTTCATTGAATGCAGCCACTGGAATGGTAGTGGGACCGGTAAGGGTGGAGTTGGATGTGGTGGTGAAATCAACGTGAAACTTGAACATGATCAGCGAAGCGCCGTTGCCGCCCAAAGCGAAAATAAAATTGGGTGTCCCTGTGGCTGGAGGTGTTGCGCCATCCATATCAGAAGGCAGCGCGGCACCTGAAGCGCTAAAAGGCAGGCAAACCATTTGCAGCGGCTGGCCGTTAAGAGCGGCGCTGCGATTGACCGCGTAGACCTGGCGTCCGATGAATCCCCCGCCATCTTGAAATTGATTGCCGGTCATATAGTAAGCATCTGGCCAGACGGCCCATTTTGGGAAATCGTTCAAGACCGAGCCAAATGCCATCTCGTACCGGTTATAGGTGCCGGTCGCGTCTGAGGTCGTGGAGATAGCAAGGCATTCGGAGTGCTGGCCGCTGGTGGTGATCAAGATCGATATCAGCCAGCGGTTCGCCATCTTGTCGTAAAGCAC
>QIAW01000644.1 GCA_003225655.1 Acidobacteriota bacterium | reverse complement strand
GTACCGAAGCTGGAAGCCGCCATCGAGCGAGACAAACAAGAGGGACGCAGGCCGTTCTGCGTTGTGGCCACGGCGGGAACTACGAACTCGGGTGCAATTGACGATATTGTTGCGCTGTCGGAGGTCTGCCGGCGCCATGACCTATGGCTGCATGTGGATGGCGCCTACGGCGCTGCCGCAATTTTCAGTGACCGGCACCGCAGCCTGCTTAACGGAATCGAGCGGGCAGACTCGGTGACGCTTGATCCGCACAAGTGGCTGGCCATGCCTTTCGCGGCCGGAGTGATTCTTACCTCGCGTCCGGAGATGCTGCAGCGTGCTTTTGGAGTCACGACGCCCTATATGCCTAAAGTCGCGGGCAGCTCGCTCATTGATAACTTCAAGGTCAGCGTGCAGTGGTCGCGGCGCATGAACTCGTTGAAGCTCTGGCTTACATTGCGCGTGCATGGAAGGCTGGCCTACGAACAACTCATCGACCGCCAACTGCAACTGGCGCGTGATTTCGGAGCCTGGGTACAAAAGTCGGAGCATTACGACCTGGCCGCGCCGATCAAGCTGCCCATCCTGAACCTGAGGGTGAAAGGCAGGACAGAAGCTGAGATCGCCGCCGCCAACGCAGCGGTGGTGGAAGAGATAACGCGCGACGGTAAGCGCTGGATCTCGCTCACTACGGTAAATGGCCGCAGCGTGATCCGCATGATGATTATCAGTTATCTGACGACAGAGAAGCACCTGGCAGGATTGCAGCAGGCGCTGGTTGCCGCGGCAAAGAAGCTGACGGTGGGCGCTGCGGCGCGATAGTAGAAACGTGTGGGCAAGATGCCCACACGACAGCCGGCGGGACGCCGGCGCTACTTCCGGCTGGCGGGCGGAATGATTCCATTCATGCGCAGGTATTCCACCATTTGTCCGTAGTGATCGAAGCTGTGCCAGGTCATCATGGTAGCCATGGCCAGGCGCGAGTTTTTGCTGTTGGGGTTCCACGGACTGGCAATCATTTCCGTAGCGTTCTTTTCGTTTACCGTGGCGATGGCCCTGTGGGCCGAGGCGAAAGAATCTCGCAGCAGCTTCAGGACGTCTTCGCGGGTCTTGATATCCTCAGGGCCGTTATCAAGCGAGGGGTCAATCTGAGGTTTTTCCTGCAACAAGGCCGATGAGAGTGCCAGATTGGTGGCGGCGACGTGTTTGATCTGCAGGGCGAAGGTGCGCACGCCAGTGAACTCGCCATTGGTGGGTGCGAAATTGAATTTATCTTCGGGCATGGCTTCGGCCGCAGGAACAAAGTCCTTTTCCAGCGTGCTGAGCTGCCGCTCAAGAACCATGGCGATGGTGGGTTGTGTGGCCGCGGGCTGGGGTTGGGAAGCCGCCATGGGCTGCTCTTTAGGGGCGTCTTTGGATTTGTCGGTGGCTTTGGATTTGGCTTTTTCCTGGGCCGATGCTCCCGCAACCAGGGTCAAACAAAACAAGATCGAAGCAATCAAATTCCTCATGTAAGTCTCTCCTTTTGTGCAAGCAGTTAGGACGTTCAAAGTTTGGATTCGTAAGCAGCAGAAATCTCTTTTGACGACATTTTTCTGTTGGCGCCGCCAAAGGGCCATTCGTTGTTCTTCGCGGCGCGGATGAAAAAAACAATCAATCCTGCCAGAACAATCAGGGCAGCATACCGCAATTCGCGGAGAAAGTTCTTGCGAAAAACCAGGATGTACAAAAATCCGGCAATGGCCACCAGTGCGGGAAGCGGATAGAGCCACATACGAAACGGACGTGGGGCCAGGGGATTGCGAAGGCGCAGGAGCAGCAATCCCACGGTCTGCACCAGAAACTGGATAATGATGCGAATCACCACCAAGGCAGCGATAATATCCGCCAGCCGCAAAAAGCAAAACAGGATAGCGACCGCGCCCAGAGTCACCAGAGAGACATGCGGAATCCGGTGCACTGGATGTACGCGCTGAAACACTTTGAAATAGTTGCCGTCCACAGCCGCAGCGTAGGGAATGCGCGAGTACCCGAGGAGCAGCGAAAACACCGACGCGAATGCAGTCCACATGATGAGGAGCGCAGCCAGAACACCCGCCCAATGGCCGTAGACGCGCTCCATCATGGTGGAGATTACGTAGAAATGAGTCCCGGAGTGCGCGGCGGCATCCAGCTCACGCCAAGGCAACACGCCCAGGATGCTGATGTTCATCACAATATAGATAACGGCGACGGCCGCAATCGAATATACAAGCGCCCGGGGGATGGTACGCACCGGGTCTTTGATCTCATCCCCGAGAAAACAGACGTTGTAATAGCCCCAATAATCATAGGCGGATATCAGCAG
>QIAW01000131.1 GCA_003225655.1 Acidobacteriota bacterium | reverse complement strand
CGAACATCAAAGGAGCAATGATGCACATCACTCGCTTGTTCTTGATGGCAATGACGTGTCTTGCTCTTGGCACCAATGGTTGCAGAAAGTCATCGATGGTTTCGGACAGTGATAAGCCGTCACACATCAAGGTTGAACCGCGCTCCCAAGGGGATGAACCGCCGACCGTCGTCTTCGAAATGAGGCCATCGAATAACTTAGACATGTCTGCACCTTTTCAGCTATATGACTGCACGTATCAAGCACGAGGCAAAACAGCAAAATTCCGTCTCGAACTCAAACAAAAGCTCCTTGGTTTGGGCGGCATTCCCAGTGCTTCTGTAGAAGGGAAATTCATAGCTGTCACGGGTTCGGACAACTCTGCGTTACTGGAGGATTTGAAGAAGGCTCTCGATGCCAAACAAATACCAACGAACCCGGCAAGAGTCACGGAACTGCCGTTTGATGCAATACTTTTGGACGAAAAGCTGAGCCGAAGCCCCGCGAGGACATTCTCTGACAATCCGCCGGGCGATTGGATGATGGTAAAGGTTTTTCTGCCTAAAGGCAGCGACGATGAAGGTGAACTATTCTTGAACCTCAATCCGCTCCTTAGCAAGGGAGAATTTTCGATTAAGGATTCTGATTATGGAGATTACCTTTTGAAACAGTTCGCCAAGGTTTTGTGAACGGTTCATTTCTCTGTGCCTAGAACAGCATAGCCCCAGTTCAAAAAGGTCTGGAAGACGATAGGGATTCCTCGTCGCTCTGCTCCTCGGAATGACAGCTCACTACAACAATAAAAAGCCCCCTTTCGCAGAGGGCTTCCAGAATCATTGTTACTTCTTATTGTTGTTCTGATTCAATACCCAGCGGCTGTGTGGACCATTGCTGGCACCAGCATTGGCTGTCGTGGAACCTGAAGCAGGCGGAAGCTTTCTGCGGTGGTCGTCGCGGTCATGGTCGCCGTCGCCCGCGCGGCGTTTGTGATCGTCGCGATCGTGGTCACCATCCCGGTGATGAACTTTGCGATCGTCACGGTCATGATCTCCATCTCCGTGACAGCCCTGTTTTTTCGCCTGGCCGGGAGGCAGATTACAATTCCCCCATCCCGTTTTCTTGCCCTTGCTCCAACCCGGCGGCCGCTTGTCGCGGTCGTGATCGCGGTCCTTATCGTGGTCACGGTCATGGTCCTTGTCGCGGTCATTGTCATGATGAGTGAAGCGCTTGCGATCATCATCGTCGCGGTCATGTCCTTTACCGTGGTCTTTCGCCAAAGCCACGGCGGGCAGGAGAGCGGTACATAAACCGGCAGTCAAAAGCACTTTCAGCAAGCGGTGAGGCATACTTCCTCCTTGGTGGAAATACTGGATTGGAAGCGGCGGGGGGATTCCAACAGATCTGAAGCAACATTATCGTGGAATGTTGCTAACCTGCAAACTTGATGGTGCTACAACTTTGGTAATCAGGCGGCGGGAGAGATCGGAATTGGTCTGGAAAGGGCAAACCACAGGGGCCAAAAGCTATGTGAAAACTCGGCATAGCTTCGTCCCTGCGGGACTTCGATCTGTTTTCTTACGATACCCAGCGCTGGAACCTGGATTATTCATCATATTTCATTGCAAAACATCGAATGGCATTGTGCATCAACCGATTTGGATGGATTCCACAAATTCCATGAGCAACACGGCCGTCGTGCAGCAAAAAGGTGTCGCCCCTCCAGGGCTCGTTCTCTTTTACAGCTAACCCACCGCTTCGCTGTCGCTTCGCGGTGGGCTAGCTGTGACATTTCAATAGGTTGTCCATTCGACCAAAACCAGAGATGCTGATTGTGCTGAGCAATCACATTTCTGGGAGATCGAATGGACATCCATAAGAATGCCCGACTTACCTTCATCCGTCGAGAGCAGTTAGCGCAATATGTTCTGCTCCAACAGGGGACGTTGAACGCGGCGGCCGCCGCGTTCAACGTCAGCCCCCGCACCGCCGCCAAATGGACGCGCCGCTATCAGCAGGAAGGTTCTGCCGGTTTGCAGGACCGTTCCTCGCGTCCTCATCGCTCCCCACGTCGCATCGCGGAAGACCGGGCGCAGCAAGTCGAACAGTTGCGTCGCCAGCGCTTCACCGGTCTGCATATTGCCCAGACCACGGGCCTAAGCCGTGCTACCGTCAGCCGCATTCTCCGCCGCCTCGGTCTGAACCGCATGCGTGATCTGGAGCCCACCCTGCCCCTGATTCGCTACGAACATCCCGCTCCCGGCGATCTGCTCCACCTCGATATCAAGCAACTGGGCCGTTTCTCCAGCGTGGTTTATCGTCCCGACGGCCGCCGCCGGGGTAAGCACCACTGTGGTTGGGAGTACCTTCATGTCGCCATCGATGACCACTCCCGCATTGCTTTCTCTCAGATCTTGCCCAATTTCACCGCCCTCGCGGCCATCGCCTTTTTGCGCGCCGCAGTCGCCTATTACGCCAACCTGGGCATTCCTATCCGCCGCCTGCTCACCGATAACGGACACTGTTATCGCTCCCACGCTTTCCGTGCTGCTGTTCTCCAGCTCGGCCTGCGCCACCACTTCACCCGTCCCTATACTCCACGCACCAATGGCAAAGCCGAGCGTTTCATCCAAACCGCTCTGCGCGAATGGGCTTACGCTTGTGCTTATCAGAACTCCGAGCAGCGCTTGGCTCAACTTCTGCCCTGGCTTCACCACTACAACTGGCATCGGCCTCATGGTAGTCTCAACCATGCTCCACCTATCAGCCGCTCTGGTCTTGAACAGAACAACCTCTTG
>QIAW01000130.1:5319-25597 GCA_003225655.1 Acidobacteriota bacterium | reverse complement strand
CACCCTGCCCAACATGTTTGATAATCATCCACCATTTCAGATTGACGGCAACTTCGGCGGCGCCGCGGGAATGGCAGAGATGCTGCTGCAAAGCCACGCCGGTGAGATCAGCCTGCTGCCGGCGCTTCCCCACGAGTGGGCCACCGGACACTTCATCGGCCTGCGCGCCCGCGGTGGCGTGACCATAGACCTGGCATGGCAGAATGGAAAAGCAACCACCGCGGTGCTGCATGCAACCTTGGACGGCGAACACAAGTTGCGGCTTCCCCGCGGCCAGAAGATTGTCTCCATTCGCAGCGAGGGCAAACCAGCTCGCTACGTGAGCGCAGGCGATGGCCGCGTGTCGCTGGATGTTCAGGCGGGACGAGATTATGTACTTGCGTATGGGAGCTTAGAGGCTTCTGCCGGCCTTCAGCCGTGTTTGCAAGGCGAGCACCCCACCCCCTTGCATGCAAGGCAAATTGGGGGTAACCCACTGAAGGGCAGAGACTTATCAGACCCTTGCTGGGCAGCGTTCGGCGGGACAGATCCCATACTAATCGGTGACGGAAATCAAGATTTCAAAGACAGGGGCCAGCGCCCGGCATTCTGGAATGCCAAGATAATTGATGACCTGTCATCGTCAAGAATTAACAGTTTGATACCAGAGTTCAGATTTCATTGATGGCAAAAGAAAGACCTCTCTTCCTGTCTACCCCACCGTCATAAACGCGATTGGCACGCCTTTCGAGGAGACGCTGACTACCGATTTACCGCTGTTGCTCAAGAGGCTGATTACGGCGCGGCCGTTGTAGAGTTCGACCACACGCGAGCCGGTGGAAGTACCTAAATTATCAAGTAGCGCGCCATCGCCGTTGATGGCAAAGAGTACGCGGCCGCGGCTGTCGAGGCACTGGACGCCTTTCGCATCGCGCAGGACCGCCTGCACGGTTACGGTATCGGCTTCCTTGTGGCGCGCGATTTCTTCCGTCTGGTACTGGAAGGTGATTTCGTCACTGACTGCGGCTGCGGCTTTGGTCCCACACTTGTGGGCCACGACTCGCAGATGGGTCTGGCCGGGCTGGAACTTCAAGTGCCAGCGCAGGCCGGCGGCGGGGAAATCCTGGCTGTTGCGCTTCTTCACGCCGCGGGAGACGCCGTTGAGAAACAGTTCGGCGGTATCGCAATTGGAGTAGACCTTGACCAGCTTCTGCTCATCGGCTTCCCCCCAGCGTATGGGCCAGGAATGGCCGTAGATATGCGCCATCGGCTTTTCCGACCAGTAAGACTGGAAGACGTAATAACTTTCTTTGGGCGTGAGGTCACGTTCGACCATTCCCTTCTGGTTCACGCGCGGCACCGGATTCTCAGGCCGCTCGGGCGTGGAAAAATCCTTAAAGATCCAATGCGCTGCGCCGGTGAGCCAGGGCATGGTCTCCTGCTCTTTCAGGTGCCAATCGAACAGGTTGCAGATGTAGGTCTCAGACCAGTCGCCGCTCTTGGAAGCGGTATCCACCCCGCTGCTCAGCAGCGCGTCGAGCTGGGCCTGATCGGTGGGCAGGGGGCCACTGTCGATCTTGGCTAGAATGCGGTCGGGATCTTCGGAGTGGCGGCGGGCATGGCTGTCACCACCCCACTCCATGTGCAGAAAGTGTTTGACCTGCTTCATCTCGGTTTCCGAGAAATTCTTGTAATCGGTATAACGGCCGCGATACCACCCCGCCCAGATGGAAGGTGAATAAATATCAGGAATGTCTTTGGCGAAGGCGCAGCGGCGGATTCCGGTTTTGCGCGAGGGATCGAGGCTGTGGGCCAGGTCATTCAGGCCGGTCATGAAGGCGCGGATTTTTTCCTGGTTGATCTCGGGGTACTCGGTCGGCCAGTCATCCTCGTTGCCCAGTCCCCAGATAATCACCGCGGGGTGGTTCGAGTGCTGGTCAATCATGTTACGCAGCATGGCGTGCGCCTGCTGCTGGAAAGCATCGCCGCCGATTCCGCTACGGCACCAGGCGAGCTCTTCCCAGACCATCAGTCCCAGTTCGTCGCAGAGATCGAGCACGATGCGCGACTGCTGGTAGTGGCCGAGGCGCACGAAGTTAGCGCCCACATCCTTAATCATCTGCAATTCTTTGCGGACCAGCTCCTCGGGCATGGCCGCGCCCAAACCAGCGTGATCTTCATGCCGTGTGGCGCCGCGCAGCAGAACGCGCTCGCCGTTGAGCTTGAAGGGGCCGTGCTCGACAAACTCGTAGAAGCGAAGCCCAAAGCGCTCGGCCACGCTCATTTCACCGTGGCGGCTGTTCAGTGTGACCTCACAGCGGTACAAGGCTGGATTCCTGGGCGACCAAAGCTCCGGCGTCTTCACGGTGAATGCCGCGAGTTCATGCTCTTCACTCCAAGGAGCAAGGGTTTGCGTGGCGGTGTGAATGACTTTGCCCTTGGGATCGAGCACGCGAACCGATACTTGTAATTGATCGGTGAGCGATGCCGGATTGTAGAGACGCGCTTTGACGGAAATCTGGGCCGCTCCCGCCGGGGCAATCGTAGAGCTGATGTGGACGCGCTGCAGCGAGACGGCAGGCACATACACCAGATTCACGTAACGATACAAGCCGCCGTAAAGGTTGAAATCGCTGAGCGGGGAGGGGATCATCTCCAAGTCGCGCGCGTTGTCGCAGCGGATGGTGAGAGGGATTTCAGGCGCGCCTTTATTCTCGGGCGAGTTCAAGATTTTGGCCGCGGCTTCGCTGATATCAACAACGAATTCGTCATAGCCTCCAAGATGGCGGCCGACGCTTTCAAGGTTAACGAAGACCTCGCTCTTTTGCCCGGCGCCTTCAAAGTGCAGCAGGATGCGTCCGTCAGGAAAGGGATCGGGGTTGAGCTTCAACCTGGTGCGGTACCAGCCCGGGCCCTGATAGTACGACTCGTCAGGATCAACCGCATCGCGGGTATTGAAGCAGTGCGGCAAGGTGACAGACTGCCAGGCAGCTTTGTCGCTGGCCCGGCCGCCGCGCCACACCTCCCAGATGCCGCCCAGGCTTCCGCGATAGTACTCCCATCCTGTCAGTAGACGTTGCGAAGCGCTGCCGCCAACGGAATTGGAGGCGGTCTGGGCAAACGATGTTTGGTTCGCAGTCGCGACTGCGGCGGCGGTCAGTGCTGTAGATTTTATGAACTGCCGGCGGGAGAGGGCGATTGGGTCATCGGATGATTGGGTCATTTGGTCATTGGGTGATTGAGTAATCGGGTAATTGTAGAATTTAGAAATTGGTATTCGTCTTGAATGACTCACAAGATTACTCCAATCTTTGTGTGTCTGCAAAAGGCGCGGGGGGCGGGCAGAAAGGCCCGGGGCTAAAGCCAAAACTTACTTGGACCGTTTACCCCCGGCTGAAGCCGGGGGCTCCCGCCGCGCGCCGTATGCGGCGCAATAGAATCAGATCACCGGATGGCTATCGTGGCTTGTGGATCTTCCCAATGCAAATGGCTCCCGTCTCGATGATCCAGGGGTTGCGGCTGCAAGTATGCCAGGCTGGATGCCAATCCTGCTCATGGCAAGCATAGGCGGTTTCATTCTGGTCTGGGGATTTGCTTTGTTCCTGTTGGCAAGAGAGATTGACCCGAAAGCAGAGCAAAGGACACGAACAGGGGCGCACCATCCTTTCTGATTTCCCGCTTGCACCACCACGCTGCTTTCCGGCAAAAAATGGAAGCGGTTGCCCCATTGCTGCAAAATACACAGTAGAAGCACCGAAGAGAAGGCGGGCCGTTCAGAATCAGTTTTGTTTTCCGTCAGCCCATGCAGGACCGATTTGAAACTCGCGCCAGAAATTTATCCTCATTATTTTTTGTTCTGTTAACCAAGGCGGGGGCGTCTCCGTTGTATAAGAGCAGGGGTCGCAACGCAGGCTCATGTTAAAAAATTATTAATCTTATCCCAAAATATAACTGATTGCAGCGATTTAGTTTTTCTTTTGGACAAATTTGGTTTGCCTGAGCGTTAATAGAACGTAGGTGGAGATCAGTCATGGAAAACGCAAGCAGCAAGAAAAAAGAAACTCCGCCGGGCATGAAAGTTGTGCCGGTTGGCTCTGAAGATGCAAACAACGCGTTGCATCCCGCATGGCAGGCATTGATTCGATTCTGCCGTGAACTCAAGCACGGAGAAATCGAGCGCATCAACATTCAGGATGGGCTCCCGGTTTCCGCGGAGGTGACTCGAAAAAAGATCCGCTGGTGTTGAAGTTGTTTCGAGATTTGGCTGACGTCGCCACCGGAGGCCATGTAAAGATATCTTTAAAGAAAATTCGCTGGTGTTGGATTGATGTGAAAATCGGCTGACCGCAACCCTCGGAGGCCGTCTTGCGCTGCATTCGCAGCACTGGCGGCCATCGCTTTTGGAGGTGATATGCGGTACCCAATCATAGTTAAAGCTCTCTTACTGACCGTGTCGCGGAGCATCGCGGCAACCACGCTTCTCTTGCTCGCGCCGGCGCTGATCGCAGCGCAGGAGCTGCCTCTTTCCGCCAGTCTGCACACCGATCTGAAAACGGAACGCATGTTCAGCCGCGCCGAGGCTGGATATGTGGATGATCAAATCAAGCTGGCGCGCGCCTTCCAGTTGGGCACGGGAGTAGGCCGTGATCCCGCGGAGGCCGCGCGTTGGTTCCTCAAGGCGGCGAATTTTGGCAGTCCCATGGCCCAGACGGAGATCGGCTATCTGTACATGCGAGGCGAAGGCCTCAGCCGAGATGAGCA
The DNA here is from genome assembly GCA_003225655.1 of Acidobacteriota bacterium. Lineage (GTDB taxonomy): Bacteria > Acidobacteriota > Terriglobia > Terriglobales > Acidobacteriaceae > QIAW01. Next base: position 20,857 of record QIAW01000130.1, on the reverse strand, counting down.
GCAGGCGTTCAAGTGGTTCCAGCGGGCAGCGGCGGCCGACTATGCGCCGGCGCAGTATGACCTCGCCTACCTGCTACTGAGTGGGCAAGGCACTGGCCGCGACTTTCCAGCGGGTGCGACCTGGCTTGCGCAAGCGGCGCACCAGGGGTTTGCCCCGGCACAGGTCAACCTTGCCGTGTTATATTCCCGCGGCATCGGCGTGGAGCGCAACGAAGCAGAGGCGCATCGCTGGTGCCAGGAGGCGGCCAAGCAGCATTTTGCGCCGGGAGAGTTCTCGCTGGGCTTAATGTACGAAAGCGGAATTGGCGTCGTCAAAGACGCGTCCCAGGCCCTTCGCTGGTACAGGAAAGCAGCCGAACAAGGTGACTCGCGCGCCGAAAATAACCTGGCAGGACTGTATGAAGAAGGCGCCGCCGTTCCTCAAGACCTGGAGGAAGCCGTCAAATGGTACAAGCTGGCTGCGGAACAGGGCAATGGAAACAGCTACATAAATCTGGCACGTCTGTACGCAGGCGCGCGGGGGTACAAGCGGGATTACAGCCTGGCATATTTCTGGAGCCTGCTGGCGCAGCGCAGTCCGTGGCCGGTTTTCACGGGTCCTTCGCAGAGACTTATTGAGCTGCTGCGCAACCGCCTTTCCACAGAGCAGCTCACGAGCGCCGAAGCGCAAGCCGAGGATTGGGCAGACAAGCACGCACCCAACGCTGCCCTCCTTGATGTAAATAAATCCGTACGGCGAAATCCGCACGGCTGGCAAGACCTGGGCACGAGCAAGTGGCGCCCAGGTTTGCCACGTCCCAGACACTGGGCTCGTCGGAGAGACGAGCTGCTTCAGAAGCAGCAGAACTTGCCCTTTAGGTGGCCGCTCCATCAGTCGCACATCTAATTGACATGTACGGTAAAATACCGTACACTTGAGATCAGTAGGAGGCCTTATGGCACCGCATGCCGTGACGGAGAAGGAGTCAAAAAAGGAGCGTCTAGAGGCTCGACTTACCCCCGAACAGAAAAAGTATATTGAGCATGCTGCCAGAATCAAAGGTACTTCTGTTTCCGATTTCGTTATTGGAAGTGCTCAAGATGCCGCAGCCCGCACCATCCGTGAGTATGAAGTGCTGACGTTGAATGAGAAGGCACGCACTGTGTTCGTAAATTCGCTTCTAAATCCTCCCCGGCCGAGTGCGAGATTACTGGCTGCTGTAAAACGTTATAAGGAACGGGCGAAGATTAGGTGACGAGAAAGCTAAAGTCTCAACAACGAGATGATTTCAGAACTGAGCCGCTCGGAAAACGGCACGACCGAGCGGCTTTTTCGTCGGGCATTGAAGCACTCGATAAGTACCTGAAAACCCAGGCGAGTCAAGATGTATCAAAGCACGTAGCCGCTTGCTTTGTGCTAACTCCTGACGGCGAGACAATCGCCGGCTTTTATACTCTGTCGCAGTACTCCGTTGATGCTGGCGCCCTGCCTGATCAGATTACTGAAAAGTTCCCAAAATATCCCGAATTGCCGGCAACTTTATTGGGCCGCTTGGCTTTAAGCGACCGTTTTAAAGGACAGAGACTGGGAGAGTTTCTGCTTATGGACGCCCTCTATCGTTCGCTGCTGCAAAGTGAAAAAATTGCTTCTGCCGCGGTGATTGTAGATGCGAAAAACGAAAAGGTCCAAACCGCCTGTTTTTGTTGATGACGACGATCGAAGAATTATTCACAGAATAGATTGCATAAATGGAGTTTGCCACATTTCCGCGCAGTTAGGTTAAGATACTGCGATTCGATATCCTTCATGCTTCTGAAGCCCTCAGTAAAAAGCAGCGGCCGGTTCTTGCTCGATTCCGAAGCCTTCCTGTTGAGCGCTATCACTGTGCTCGCTGCCCTGCTGCGCATTTATTCGCTGACCAGCAAAAGTCTGTGGATGGATGAAGGGTTCAGCATATTCATGGGCCAGACCAGCACAGCCAATTTCATCCACTTTGTCCGTGGCAGCGAGATGAACATGGTGCTGTATTACTGGCTGTTGCGCGGCTGGATGCATTTGGGCAACAGCGAGTTCTTCATTAAGCTGCTTTCCGTTATCCCCTCGGTGGCGACGGCGCCGGTTATCTACTTTTTGGGGCGGCGGCTGTTCGACCGGCGTTTGGCCCTGATAGCATCGTCGCTGCTGGCGCTGCATCCCGCCCATATCGCTTATGCCCAGGAGGCGCGGGGATATGCGCTGGCGGTGTTTCTGATCTCGCTCTCTTCCCTCTTTTTCCTGCGCACGCTGGAGCAACCATCGGGAAAGAATTGGGCCACTTACGCGGTGCTCACCATACTTGCTATTTACTCTCACATGTTTGCCGCACTTGTCGTGCTGGCACACTGGACGGCTTATTTTGCCGCAGCACGGCGAACGCTTCGCTGGTCCACGATCCTCAAAATAGTGTTCGCCCTGGCCCTGCCGCTCGGGCCCATGATGATCTTTGTGGTTACCAGACACTCTGGCGTTGCCAAGTGGATAGAACGGCCGGCATGGAATGATGTACTCGAACTATTCCATTTTCTGACTCTGCCCAAATACTGGATGTTCTTTTATCTTCTGGGTTGGGGTGTTGCCCTGTGGGCCGCCTTGCGAGCGCGGAGCCGCAACCAGGACATCTGGCCTTATCAGTTTCTCTTTGCCTGGCTTCTGCTTCCCATATTCGTGGCGCTGTCGATATCGCTCTACAGGCCAGTACTGGTCTCGCGCTTCCTGTTGATATGCGCTCCTGCTGCCATCCTGGTAGCGGCTGCGGGACTCAGCTTGCTGCAGCGCTGGGCCCGGATTCTGATGCTGGCAGCGATGGTGCTGGGTTCGTTCAACTCTGCGCTTTCCTATTACCGCCACCCTCAACTCAAAGAAGATTGGCGTGGAACCAGCGTATATCTATTGTCGCAAGCGGAGCCGGAAGACAATGTCATTGTGCTGCCAGGCTATGGCCGCTTCACGTTTGATTACTACCGCGAAGTAAACCCCGCCGCTGCCGTACCTCTGAGATTTCCTGATCTGGACTCGCCGCTCGATGGTGAGCGGATATGGCTGATCGTTTATGAAAGTTCAGATCCGATGGCACGAGATGTCATTCGGAAATTGCGGAATGCGCCCGGCAGTTCCTATTGTGAGATAAAATCGCAGCAATTCAATTTGATCAAGGTGTGGTTATTGCAAAGATGTGACCGCAGCGCGCCTCGCCTAAAATGAAGGTCAAAATAGAAGTCGTTGCGGAAAATTGAGGGCTAGGACCTTGGGTGCGGACTAGCTGAGGTGTGGAACTTGGCGGGATTTTCCACGAGTTCGGTCAGAAAAGCGCGGTCCTCATCGTTTAACTTCAAAAATTGTACGCCCATGCCCCAATTCGGTTTGGAGGTGCGTACAACGGCAGTAGCTTGAATCTCTCTTCCTTCGAGGCGCAAGATCACTTCCAGGCGGGAATCCTGGGGCAGCGGGTATACGGTCTCGATATAACAGCCATTGCGGCTAAGATCGGTGCAGATGCCCCAGCCGGTGTTTTGTCCCTCAAGTTTGTGCCCGAGAGGTGTGACCTTGGCGCCGGCTTTTACCGCCAGACGCTTGGCGGCGCGGCGGTCATGGGGTCTGGATCCAAGGGCCAGAGGAAGCGACGCCCGGACTGGCGCAGGTCTTGGAGTTTGGGTACCCAGGGTGCGCGGAAAAGGCGCGGGGATATCAGCGGGAGTGCTCAACTCCCACACTGTTGAAGTCGACTCGACGCTACGGATACCGATTTGTCCTTCGACTCTTGTGCCCTTCTTTCCCACCCAGACGACGAGGAAGCGTCCCTTTTTGCCTTTTATCTCAAGGCCGATCGTCTCTCCAGGAATGTTGAACTGATACACGCCAACCAAGCGCGCTCCTGCAGGACTAATGTCCAACGTCTCCACCTGCGAGGAGAAGGGCTTGCCGGCCGAATCCATTCCAAAGATACGTACCGGCATGTTCTTCGGAACACGTGACGTTTTGCGTGTGCTCATGGGCTTCCTGAATATGCCGATTTTAACCCGAAAAGCCCGTTTTGGCACAAGACAACTGCAAGCTTTAGTGCTACGCCCGCCGGTGGCCAATTTCGCGTGGCGATGAGGTAAACGCGAAACAGCACCGAAGTATCAGTATTTTGTTAGAGTTACGGCCAGGGAACGGCTGTAATCATTGCGCCCCAGGAGAAGTCAGCAGGGCGCGGCTCAGATAATCAGTCATGGTCAAACTGAGCAGGATGAGAAGGAAGAAGAGCCCCACGCCCACCACAACCTTGGTCAGGCGAGAGCTGTATTTCACGTGCATAAAAAATAGGATCACGAGCGTGGCTTTGAAGATGGCAATGGCCAAAGCGACCACGGGATTGAAGTTCACCACGTGGCCACCGATATTCCTGCTTAGATCGATAAAAGCTACTCCAGCAGTTACGCCTGTCATGACGATCAAGGTCAGAAAAATCGCCACGTAGATTTTGACCGAAACAATATGTTCAGACATGATGGGCCTTATTTAATGTGTATCCTGCTGATCAAATACAGTAAGGGAAACAGAAAAATCCAGACAATATCTACAAAGTGCCAGTAGAGCCCGATGTTCTCGACCGGCGTGTAATACGTTGCGCTGAATTTGCCTTTCCAAGCCATGATGATGAGCGTAGTCAACAGACCAGCGCCGATAATCATGTGCATGGCGTGCATTCCCGTCAGGGCAAAGTACAGCGAAAAGAATATCTGGGCGTGCCTCTGGTCCACCTTGTGCTCAACATCGACGGTGGAACCATCGATCATCTTCACTTCCCCAAAGTGAAAGTGCTGGCCGGGAATGTGGTGTTCCTTATATTTGTCGGTATATTCGATTGCCTTAATACCCAGGAACACAAATCCCAAGCCAAGCGTAAGAAGCAGAAAGGAGATCAGCAATTTGCGCATGCCAAGCTGGGCGGCATGCACCGCCATGGCCATGGTCAAGCTGCTGCAGATGAGGACCACAGTATTGATGCCACCCAACCAGATGTTGAGCGAGGTGCTGCCCCAGGCAAATTCGTTGTAGAACCAATAACGATAAACCAGGTAAGCGGCGAACATGCCGCCGAAGAACATGATTTCGGTGATGAGAAAGATCCACATGCCCAGCGAAGAAGCTTCCTTCTGCTGCTCCATGTTGTCGAAATGGTGTTGCAGCATGGGGTGGTGCGCCGCGTGCTCGGGCGCGTCGTGAACCACAACCGTCGGATTAGACAAATGCCGCCTCCCGGTCCTTGGAGTAGTGATAGGCTTCTTCGGTCACAACCGGCGTAACTTCAAAGTTGTGGAGGGGCGGCGGAGAGGTGGTCTGCCACTCCAGGCTGGTGGCGCCCCAGGGATTATCGCCGGCCACCTCGCCGAAGCGAAGCGAGTACAACAGATAAATCATGGGCAGCAGATATCCAACAGCAAGAATGGAGGCGCCGGCGGTCGAGAGCACATGCAGCACCTGCCAATCGGGCGGATACGATGCATAGCGCCGCGGCATCCCCATGTAACCCAAAATGAACTGGGGAAAGAACGTCAGATTAAAGCCGACAAACACGATCATGGCCGAAAGTTTGGCCCAGGGCTCGGGATACATACGTCCGGTGATCTTGGGCCACCAATAGTGGATGCCGCCAAGGTAAGCCATCACCATGCCACCCACCATGATGTAGTGGAAGTGGGCGATGATGAAATACGTATCGTGCAGGTGCACGTCGAGTCCCAGGGTAGCCAGAAACAATCCGGTGAGACCGCCAATCGCAAACAGACCCAGAAAACCAAAGGCATAGAGCATGGGCGTGCGATACGAAATGGAACCCTTATGGAACCCTTATATAAGGTGGCAGCCCAGTTGAAAGTCTTGATCGCAGAAGGGATGGCAACGGCAAAGCTCAGGAACGAAGCGACCATGGCCGCATACACCGAGATGCCGGCGATAAACATGTGGTGTGACCAGACGATGAAGCCAAAGACAGCGATGGCCAGGCTGGAGAAGGCGACAAATTTATATCCGAAGATCGGCTTGCGCGAGAAGGTTGAAATCAGTTCGCTGATGATTCCCATTCCGGGCAAGATCATGATGTAGACCGCGGGATGGGAATAGAACCAAAACATGTGCTGAAAGAGCACCGGATCACCGCCATACGCGGGATCAAAGACGCCAATATGGAAGGCGCGCTCCAGCGCCACCAGAACGATGGTGATGGCTATGACGGGCGTACCCAACACCTGAATGAGACTGGTGGCGTAGGTTGCCCATACAAACAGAGGCAGGCGGAACCAAGTGAGCCCGGGGGCCCGCATGCGATGGATGGTCACAATGAAGTTCAGCCCCGTCAGAATGGAAGAGAAGCCTGCAATAAAAATCCCCAGGGCAGCGGTGATTACGTGGGTATTAGAAAATGTTGTGCTGAAGGGCGTATAGAAAGTCCAGCCGGTATCTACGCCTCCGCTGACCAGTGCCCATAAGGTGACGACGCCACCGATGATGAAAATGTACCAGCTCAGCAAGTTAATCTTGGGAAAAGCGACGTCTTTGGCCCCCAGCATGAGCGGCAGCACAAAGTTGCCCAGCACCGCCGGCACCGATGGTATGAGAAAGAAAAACACCATCATGATGCCATGCATGGTAAACAGCTTGTTGTAGTTGTCGGCCGAGACCAGAGCGCCTTCCGGGGTAAGAAGATGAATGCGTATCAAGGTGGCAAAAAAGCCGCCGATGAAGAAAAAGAAGGTAATGGAAAGAAGATAGAGAATCCCGATGCGCTTATGGTCTTTGGTCAAAAGCCAGGATTTGATGCCGAACTCGGAGTTCAGATAATGTTCGCGCGGTAATTCGTTAGTAGCCATAATTATTGCAACTTGACCGGGGGATTGGCTCCCGGAACTTCTGTGGAGTTGGGTGAGGTCTTCACCGGACCTCCGGGTTCTTGACTGTGTAAAGACTTAATGTAATACACCAGGGCCAACATGTCGTCTTCATTGATCTGCCCCTGGAAGGTGGGCATGACGGAGTCGAAGCCGGCCACGATTTTTGTGTTGAGATTGACGACGGATTCGCGGATGTAGCCTTCATCCGCAATCACGGTGCTGCCATCTTTCAACTTCACCGGGTTGCCGTAGAGGCCGGCCAGATTAGGGCCGCGCGCCTGGGAATCGCTGCGATGGCAGGTGTTGCAACCCAATTGCTGAAAGATTTTCTCACCCTGCTGTCCCAGCGAACCTTCAGCACGGGTGGCAACCCAATCCTGATAATCAGCAGGGTTCATGACAATCACGTCGCCCACCATGCCGGAGTGCAAGGTTCCGCAGTACTGATCGCAAAACAGCCGGTAGGTACCGGTCTTGGTGGCGCGAAACCACACGCTGGTGTAACGGCCGGGTATGACGTCACCCTTGAGGCGAAATGCCGGGACAGCGAAGTCGTGGATGACGTCCTGCGAGGTCAGCACCACGCGCACGTCGCGGTCCACGGGCACGTGCAATTGATTGATCTCGCGCGCGCCTTCAATATGCTGGAACTTCCACATCCACTGCTTCCCCGTGCCGTAGATTTCCATGGCATTGGCCGGGGGACGATTGAAATGAAAATAAACCACCGCGCCCCAGGCAAACATGATGAGCGAAATACCCAGGGGAATCACCGACCAGGCTATTTCCAGGATCATGGAGCCGTGAATGGGTTCAGGCTTGGGGCTCTTTGCGCGGCGATAGCGGACGGCAAAGTAAACCACCAGAGCCGCCACCAGCACAGTGAAGAAAAGCAGATTGGCTATCTGGAAAAAGTACAGATAGTCCACCTGCCGGGACATGTTGGAGGCGCTCTCGGGGAATAATGGAATGTTTAACAACATAGTTAAAGTATGAAAACTGTCTTTCGTCCGTCTAATCTCGAGGGCTTCCGCAGCTCTTTATTTATCCTGCGGCTGCCCAGCTTACTTCCGCTCGCCGTTCTACGCCGGCCCGCGCATCTTCAACTCCCTAGACTGCCGGAATTCCCGGCGCAGGGAAACTGTCATGAATAATCCCAGCAGCAGCACAGTGATAACGCCGCCGAGCCGTACTACATTCATGACAACAGCCCCGTAATGTCCCGTGGCCGGATCGTAGTGAAAGCAGTACAGCAGGACCTGGTCCACTGCGTTTCCGATCTTGTTCTGCGACGACTCCACCAGTGCCAGCCGCAAATCATTGGGCGCGTATTCGATGCCGTAGAAATACTGCGCCAGCCTGCCCTGAGGCGTCGCCACCATGATGGCGCTGGCGTGCGCATACTGGTCCGTTTTGGGATCGTAGCCGTAGCGGAAACCAACCGCTTTTGCCAACGCATCAATGCCGGCCTGATCTCCGGTCAGGAAATGCACTCCCGGCTCCGCGCCTGCGCGCTTGTAACGCTGCAGGAATTGCTTCTTCTTTTTTTGCGCGGCCTCCGGTGTTTCCCGGGGATTGATGCTCACGGCCACGACCTCAAATTGTTCGCCGGCATTAAATTTCAAAATCGCCAAGCTGCTGGCCAAGCCACTCTGCACCTCGTTGCACAACATGGGACAGGTGTAATACACCAGCGTTAATATCACCGGCCTTGTGCCGAAGTATTGCCCTAACTGGACCCGCCGGCCGGCCTCATCGCGAAAGTTCGAATCCAAAGGAACCTGTTGGTCGAGTTTCTGGTCGATCCCAATGTTCCGCAACATAGACGGCTTGCCCTGCGGCGCCGGAGCTTTGGGCTCGGAATAAAGTTGCGCATGCGCCACATTCGCCGTAAGCAACAAGATAGCTCCAAGCTCCAAGCTCCAAGCTGCAAGCGCGCCCAATTTCGCCTTCGCGGCCCGTTCAAGTCGAAATTGGATTTTGCTTAACATAAACTTCAAATCTCAATCTTGGAGGACGACAAGCTCGTCCCGTTGTGTTTTACGGCATCAAGTTTTTCGCCGCCTAATAATTCTGTGTCGCCCCTATGGGGCTCTGACTTTTTATTCAGCCTACCCAGGGCTTCCGCCCTGGGCTACCTAATGCCGCCCCTTTGGGGCTAGTATCTCGAAACTTCGGCCTGACTCCAATTCCCTATTGGATACTCCCCTATTGGACCGTCTTGCTGGCCACTAAACTCGTTCGTTTGCCGGCGGGCTGCAGGCCCTCAATCGGCTTCCCTTCAGCGCGTGCCGGAAGGCCGCGCTGCAATGTCAGCTTCATAGCGTCATCAATGGAGATGTGCACGATGCCCGCTTTTTTGTCCTGCCAGCCGTAACTCTTAAGCTGGTCATCCCACTGCTTGCGAACTGCGTCCAGATCGGCGGAATAGTCAATCTGCAGGCGCGGCTCAGGAAACAGCACCGGAGAGCTCTCAGGCTCGACCGGCTCACGCACGCCGATCAGCGGACTGGGGTGAACCGGCTGAGGCGTGAAATGGCCGCGCAGGAACCCGAACATACCGTACAGCACCAGGCCCGATAGCCCGATGCACAACGCCAGCCCCAGGCCAAACCCAACGATACCGCGTACGTTAACATCCGACTCTTCATGCAGGACTTCCGGATTCTCAAGGTAGTCGGAGGAATGCGGTTGTTTAGCGTCCATGGAGTTTTTCCACCTCCGTCCAGAGTGGATCGTAAACCGGAAACAGCGGGCGCGATTTCAACTGGCCACAGAAGGCGGCTATCCAGAGGCCGACCACAGCTACAGGACAGGCCAGATCCATCCAGGAAAAGGCGCCACGCGGATCGCTGACCCCATTCACCATGTGGTTGAAATTCGGCACGATGTACCACAACAAATCAATGTAGCGCGCCAGGAACAGTATCACCACGACCGGCACCAGGGTTTTCAGGTTCCGCTTGATGGGTTTATGCAACAGCAAGAAAAATGGAATCGCGAAATGAAAGAGCACGATGGCGAATGCCACAGAGGCCCAAGCACCCTTGAGGCGGTCCACATACCAGTGGATTTCTTCGGGCAAGTTGCCCGACCAGATGATGAGGAATTGCGAAAACGAGAAATAGGCGAACAGCATCACCATGGCCAGAGTCAGATTACCCAGATCGTGCAGCGTTTTAGGAACCAGCACCTGCGACATGGGCCGGTATTTGAACAGGGCGGCCGTCAGCATGATCATGAAGCACATGGTAATCAGCCCCTGGCCGTCGATAAAGATGAGGCCATACATGGTGGAGTACCAATGGATATCGAGCGACATGATCCAATCGACCACTGCCATTGTGACCGTGATGCAGAAGAGCACCAGCCCCGGACCGCAAAGTTTCTGATAACGGCGGCTGCGCGGCAGATCGGGCACATCCTCATAGTCCTGCTGCTTGCCCCATTTATTAAGGAAGTAGGCCAGCACAATCCAGAGAGCAAAATAGACAATGGCGCGGACGATGAACCACTGGGGCGTCAGATACGCTCGCATTTTAAACTGTTGCAAATCTTCCGGACTCAGCAGCTTAGTGTTCGCCCAGGGATACAGATTGTGATTCCACACTCCGATCCCAAGAGGGATAAACAATATCGCCATGAGGGGAAGAACCCGGCTGCCCGCCTCAAGCTGGCGGCGAATGAGAAATCCCCAGTTGCCCTTGGTGAGATATTGCACCATGAGCAGCCCGAGAGAACCCAGGCTTAATCCCAGACCCATGATGTATCCCACCAGATAGGAGCGCAGGAACTGGTGCGGGTGGGTGGCGGCGCCGAGTATGCATAACAGGGCTGCGATCACACCGGCCAGCAAGGCTCTGCGTTGCAGGCTATCCACCATGGCTGGCGGCATGAGATTTGCGATGCTTGGCCGGATGGGCTCTGTGCGAGTGATTTCGCTCATTTTGCTTCACCTCGCTCGCTGGAGTGTTCGACCTTTTCTGGAGGTGTGCTGCCCAGTTGTATGTTCATGGGTAACGGCTCGGCCAGATTGTTCCGCTTTTCAGGCGGAACATCGGCCAGTGTCGCCCGCTGGCTCAACTGGAGCGCCTTGATGTAAGCAGCGATTCGCCAGCGATCTTCCACGCTGATCTGCGATGAGTAATCGGGCATGGCTCCGTAGCCGTTGGTCATCACGTCAAAATAATGCCCTACAGGAGCTTGCAAGAGTTTGGGATCATTGTAGGCAGGAGGCCGCTTGTATCCGCGCTGCACCACGGTTCCGTTGCCATCTCCGATGGGGGAGTGGCAGGGAGTGCAATAGATGTTGTAGCGCTGCTGCCCACGCTTCATGTCCTGCTCGGTGATGGGGAACGGGAAGACATTTCCCAAGTTGCCGTTGATCTTGCCGGTATAAAGATAGGTATCTTCGTTCAGGTGGCCGCGCGCGACCACGCCTACGGGCAAAGGCCGCGCAGAGCGCATGTCACCGAAGAAATCACTCTCGCGCAGCGGAATGTACTTGGGCTGATCGTGCATGTCCTGGCGGCAGCCGGCAATCATCGAGCCGATCAAGCCGGCTGCAAGCACGACGAGAAAACGCAGGAATTTGGCGCGCGCGTTAATACGGCACCTCCCAAACTCCCGCGGGACTTAAAGTTTTGAGAAAACTGCCTGTCGCTTCCGCGTCGAACTTTGGATCGGTGGCCTCGATCACCAGGAAAAAGCCGTCTTTGCTGGCATCTATAAAGCGCTGCACATTGAATACGGGATGATAAGGCATCGGCAAGCCATTCAGGGCAAACATCCCGATGACCGCGGATATAGCTGAGAACAAAACCGTCAGCTCGAAGCAGACAATCATGAAAGATGGCCACGAGTTAAAAGGGCGTCCGCCCACGTTGATGGGGTAATCGATCACCGAGACCCAATACTGCATAGCAAAAGCTGAAAAGGCGAGTAGGTATCAATCTTGCGATAACCTTCGGCGTAGACCTTTTCCGCCGCCTCCACCAATTCAGTGGGCGTTTCAAATTCTGCCAGGTAGCCGAACACGGAAGGATGCTTCATGCGTGCTCGACCTCCGCGTGTTTCACCTCCGCCTCAGGCAGCAGAAGCTTCATTTCCGCAATTGAAATTGCCGGCAGCGTGCGCAAGAAGAGGAACATGAAGGTGGTAAACATTCCCAGGGTGCCGATGAAGATGGCCCAATCATAGCGGGTGGGCGTGTAATGTCCCCAGGCGCTGGGCACGAAGTCGCGGTGCAAGCTGACGACCACAATAATAAAACGCTCCAGCCACATACCCACGAGGATGACGCAGGAGATGATGAATAACCAGAAGGTACTGGTGCGGACCTTTTTACTCCAGAATGCCTGCGGAATTATGATGTTGCTGGCGAGCAGCGCCCAATAGAAATATCTGTAAGGACCGAACAGACGATTGTTCGTCAGAAACCACTCAAACTTATTATTGCCGTACCAGGCCATGAAAGCTTCTACGGCATAGCCGTAACCTACGATCAATCCGGTAGCCAGCATCAGCTTGGCGGAGTTTTCCAGGTGACGCATGGTGATCATGTCTTTGAGGCCATACAGCGACCGGATGGGAATGGCCAACACCACGACCATGGCAAATCCCGAGTAAATGGCGCCGGCGACAAAGTAGGGTGGAAAAATCGTGGTATGCCAGCCGGGGACCAATGAAACCGCGAAGTCGAAGCTCGCCACGGTATGCACCGAGAGCACCAGCGGCGTAGCCAGCCCGGCCAGAATGAGATACGCAGCGTCATAGCGCACCCAGTGGCGGGCCGACCCGCGCCATCCCATGGCGAGCATGCCGTAGATCATCCGCTGCCAGCGCTGCGGAGCGTGGTCGCGCAACGAGGCAAGATCAGGAACCAACCCAACGAACCAGAACAGCAGCGAGACCGTGAAATAAGTCGAAACGGCAAAGACATCCCAGATGAGCGGACTGCGGAATTGCGGCCATACCCCCATGGTCAACGGCAGCGGAAAGAGCCAATAGGCCGCCAGCCAGGGCCGTCCGGTATGAATCAGGGGGAATAGGCCGGCGCACATGACGGCAAATAACGTCATGGCTTCAGCAAAGCGGTTGATGGAGTTGCGCCAGGACTGCTTCAGCAGGAACAGAATGGCGGAGATGAGCGTGCCGGCGTGGCCAATACCGATCCACCAGACGAAGTTGATGATAGCGAATCCCCAGCCTACGGGTATATTGACGCCCCAAATGCCGGTGCCTTTGTAGAAAAGCCAGCCAATGGCCATCAGCATCACATTCATGATGCCGAACGCCATGAGGAACCCAGCCAGCCACCACAGCGGCGTGCCGCGGCGAACGACAATGGCGCTGATCTTTTCCGTGATGGTCGCAAAAGTATGGCCCGGCTCAACTACCGGGAACACGCCCGCCTGGGTTGCGTCTTCACTGGGGCGCTGGATCTGCGTACTCATGAATGCTCCGCCTGCTGTCTTTCAGATTCGTTCCCTAACTTCGAATTGGGATTGGTAACTTCCGCCAGATACGTGGTGCGCGGGCGGGTATTCAGCTCCGCCAGCATCGCGTAGTTGTGGGCTTGCGCTTTCAGTTTCGACACCCGGCTCTGCGGATCGTTGATATTGCCGAAGACGATTGCATCGGTGGGGCAAGCCTGCTGGCAGGCAGTTTTGATTTTTCCGTCAGGAATCGGCTGGCCTGTCTCTTCTGCCTCAATACGTCCGCGATTGATGCGCTGCACGCAGTACGTGCATTTTTCCATGACGCCGCGACTGCGCACGCTCACATCGGGATTATTCAGCAGTTTGAATTGCGGCGTCTCGAAATCCGCGTATAGCATGAAGTTAAAACGCCGCACCTTGTAAGGACAGTTGTTGGAGCAATAGCGCGTGCCCACGCAACGGTTGTAGACCATGTCGTTCAGGCCTTCGGTGCTGTGCACGGTGGCCCCGACCGGGCAGACCACCTCGCAAGGAGCGTTTTCGCACTGCATACAGGGCACTGGCTGGAAGTGCGTCTTGGGGTTATCCAGGTCGCCCGCAAAATAATGATCAATGCGGATCCAGTGCATCTCGCGGCCGCGAGTCACTTCGAACTGTCCCACAACGGGAATGTTATTCTCTGCCTGGCAGGCAATCACGCAAGCGCTGCACCCGATACAGGAATTCAGGTCAATGGTCATGCCCCAGGCATATGGCGTGGTTTTGGAGTCATACGGATGCTCCTGGGGGTTGTACATCGTGAGGCCCCCCAAGTTTTCTTCCTTCTTCTTCTGGTTGAACTCTTCCAGGTACTTCGGATCTTTATATTCATCCAGAGTCATCGCCCGCGCAATCCCGCGCTTCTTCCACTCCTCAACTCCGGGATCGAATTCCACGTTGTGATGCACGTGAACAGCAGCCACCTGATGGGTTTGACCCATCAGCAGCTTGACATTGACGCCGCTCAGGACGCGAGGACTTTCACTCACGGAGAGCAGGTATGCGTTGTAGCCGTGTCCATTGCCGGTGCGGCCCGCCCAGTAGCGTCCGTAGCCGAGATGCAGATTGATGCAATCATCGGGCATTCCCGGAATGACCCATGCCACGGTTTCCAGCCTGCGGCCACCCACTTCAAGCTCAACCATGTGATCGCTGGTGATGCCAAGTTTCTTTGCGGTATTAAAGCTGAACAGAGCGGCATTGTCCCAGGTGAACAAGGTTATGGGCTTGGGCAGCTCCTGCAACCATCCGTTATTGGCGAAGCGGCCGTCATAGACGTGGGGATCAGGACGCAACACCAGCTCCAACCCCTCAGCGGCTTTGGTCTGTGCGGCAGGGATGCCGGCTGACCGCGCGCTGACCTTTTTTTCCGGCAAAGTCTCGCCGGCGATAAAGCCATCGTGCAGAGCTTTACGCCACCACAGTTCAAAGTCTGGAGTGTTGTGCTGAGCCTTCCAGTATCCGCGCACCCAGTCATAGCTGCTGAGATTAGGATTGTCGGTAAATGCACCGAGTATCTCGTGCACAGTCTTGCCGTCATAGAGAGGATTGATCAGCGGCTGAATGATGCTGAATGTTCCATCGGGGGTGCGGGCGTCGCTCCACGACTCCAGATAATGTGCAGCATTGATGTGCCACTGGCAGAGCTGCGCGGTTTCATCCTGATAGAGTCCCACATGCACGCGGTAGGGGGCCTTGAGTAGAATGCTTTCCTGTTTCCAGTCAGGGTGCGGATCGTCACTCTCGGTGTGCAGATGTGCAAACTTCAAATCTGCCGGAGCCGTGTAAACAGGGTTGCTGTCAATGATGACCAGCAGTTCAACTTTTTTGGCCTCGATATCGCGCGCCAGATCGCGCAGCGAATCCATGTGACTGGTGAAGCCGTCAGGCAGAACAGTGACCGGGTCCAGATAAGAAACGGTCTTGCCGGCATTGCCTAAAGCTTCATTGATAGCATGGACCAGCGCATGCACGGCCGGAGGCTGGGTCTCACCGGCCATTACCAAACTTGCACCACGATGCTGTTGCAGGTCCTCGACCACCGCGTCCACGAACTTAGCGTTATCGCCTTGGAGGGCAGCCGCGCCGCCGCCAACTCCCAGCTTGCCAGCTATGGCCCTGGCCAGGTTTTCAATTTGCGTGGCCCGGATAGGTAAGCGATGGTCTGC
>QIAW01000130.1:2766-5313 GCA_003225655.1 Acidobacteriota bacterium | reverse complement strand
GCACCCGCATACCGCAAAAATCCGGCGTTATTGACGGGCGAAAGGAAATCGGCGTCGAGCGAGAGAATCACATCGGCGCTCTCGAACTTGTACTGCGGCCTGAGCGGCTGGCCAAACACGATCTGCGCTCCAGCGCGCGCGTTGTCCCGGTTCACCGGCTCCCATACGTGCCATTTAGCCTGGGGAAAAGCTTTCAGCACGGTTTTCATCTGGCCGGCCAGCGTCGGAGAGGTAACGTCACCGGTCAGGAAGCGCAGGCCCGCGCCCTTACTTGCCTTCTGGGCATTCAGCGGCACTTGCAGGGCGGCGAGGAAGCCTCCCCAGGTGCGCACCTCGCCCAGTTCGACGATAGTCTGCGAACGGTCAGGATCATAGAGATCAAGAACGGAACCCTGGGTAAAAACATCGCTGCCCATGCTGCCGGCAGGGTGATCAGGATTGCCATCGACCTTGATGGGACGGCCCATGTCGCTTTTGACCAGGACGGGCCTGGTAATGCCGCCCAGAGGCATGGAGGTGGCAAAGTAAAGCGGCTTGCCGGGGACAATCTCTTCCGGCTGCCGGACGTAAGGAACAATGTGCTCGACCGGCTGCTTGGTGCAGGCACTTAAGCCGGCGAGGGCCAGAGATGCGCCCATGAGCTGCAGGAAATTGCGGCGGGAAACGCCGTCAGTCCACTCGGAGGCGTGCCGCGGGAACTCGCGGTGCAACAGCTCTTTGAATTCTTCGGTCTCGGCCAGTTCTTCCAGGCTGCGCCAATAGCGCTTGCCCTTCGCCTGATTCAGCTTTTCCTGGACCGCAGCCAGATCAAGCTGCCCCGGCTTGGCTTTGGGCGCGGGCGGCTTTAATCTCTCGTCTTTACAGTTTGTGCTCATTCAGCTCGTCTTTTGTTCAACTGCCGTAGTTCCCTGTTTCAAATCCAACTTTATATTTATCGATGACAGGTGGAGCAACTGGTAATGTCTGCCACATTGCGCACGTGATACTGATCGCGCAGAATGCGGCCCAGCTCCAATTGGTCTGTAAATTTCTGCGTTGGCTGGCCCGCCAGTTTCACGTACACCGGATTCTGAACGCTGGGCGGCTCGTATTTCATGCTGAAGATGTTTCCCTCTTCGGTCCGGCCTTCGTCAACGATCTTGTGGTTCTCGTCTTCCTTCACATCCACCTGAACCGTTTGCGGACGCAGATACTTTTCCGGCTGCCGATGGCAGCTCAGGCACCACTCCATTTGCAGCGAGTGCTCCATATACATGAAAGGCATCTCATTGACCTGCCCATGGCAGCTCTGGCAACCCACTCCCTTGCTGACGTGAATGCTGTGATCGAAATAGACGAAGTCCGGCAGGTCGTGCACGCGCTCCCAAACCAGGGGCTTGCCCGTGCGATAGCTCTCGCGCACCGGGGCCAGCATTTCCTGGGTGCTCCAGATCTGCGCATGGCAGTTCATACAGGTCTTGGTAGGAGGGATACCGGCAAAATTGGAATTTTCCACCGAAGTGTGGCAGTAACGGCAGTCCAAGCCCATGCCTCCCACGTGGTGTTTGTGGCTAAAAGGGGGGTTCTGCACGCGGGCTTCGTGCTGACGGGTGACATACGGTGAGCGTTGCAATTCGGCCAGCACCGCACCTACGGTGACCAAAATGAACACACCACCCAAAATTGACATCCGTGCCAAGGAGTTGGCACTGCGATGAAAGATCTGCGCCATCGGGCGAATTATTCCTTGCAGTCCTCGCGCATACGCGTCCGGTCTGCGGTTGCACGTTCTTTATGTATTTAAGAGCCTATGATTCGTGAATGAAAACAACAACTGCTAAGCAAACGGGTGATTATAACAGGTAGGGTACATTTGTCACGAGAAGAAAATTCCCCGCACTTCTCTGCCTTGTTCAAATTTCCGGCGTTCAAAAACGGTTCGAAAATTCGATGACAGCAGGGCTGCTCGCCCATCGGATGCCGCTTCGACGCAGCTCTGCTGGATTCTTGCCAGCATGGAGAACACGCCACCTCGCGTTGGCATCTTAAATCTTGAATAGTGCATAAGGAGAAAATCATGAATGCGTCTGACGTCTTAATCGAATCGTTAATGGATTGGGGTGTTGAAGTTGTTTTCGGGCTGCCCGGAGATGGCATTAACGGCATTATGGAGGCATTGCGCACACGTCAGGAGAAAATCCGCTTCGTGCAGGTGCGCCACGAGGAATCGGCCGCTTTCGCCGCCTGCGGCTATTCCAAATTTACCGGCAAGCTGGGAGTCTGTCTGGCCACATCGGGCCCCGGCGGCCTCCATCTGCTGAACGGACTCTATGACGCAAAGCTCGATGGCGCCTCCGTGCTCGCAATTACAGGGTTGCCTTATCACGACCTGATCAGCACCTTCACACAACAGGACGTCGAACTCGACAAGGTTTTCCAAGACGTTTGCGTCTACAACGCCCGTGTCATGGGCGCCACTCATGTGGAAAACGTAACCGACCTGGCCTGTCGCACGGCTTTGGCCTACCACGGCGTGTCTCACATCACACTGCCAGTGGACATTCAGGA
>QIAW01000130.1:0-2700 GCA_003225655.1 Acidobacteriota bacterium | reverse complement strand
TCGAGCGCGCTGCCGGTATCCTGAACGCAGGAAAGAAGGTTGCCATCCTTGCCGGACGCGGGGCAATCCACGCCACCGAAGAGTTGGAGCAGACTGCCGAGGTTCTGGGCGCTCCCATCATCAAAGCCCTGCTGGGAAAAGCCTGCGTTCCTGACGACAGCCCCTATACCACCGGCACCATTGGATTGCTGGGCACAAAAGCTTCGCAAGAAGCCATAGAAAACTGCGACACGCTGTTCATCGTGGGCAGCTCATTCCCTTACCTGGAGTTCATGCCGAAACCAGGCCAGGCACGCGGGGTGCAGATTGACTCCGACCCAAAGCGCATTGGCCTGCGCTTTCCCGTGGAGGTCGGCCTGGTGGGCGACAGCAAGCGCGGACTGCGCGAATTGCTCCCCTTGTTGAAGACACGCAAGGACAAGACCTTTCTCGAACAGACGCAAAAAACCATGAGGGAATGGAAGCAAGTCATGCTCGACCAGGCCCATCGCGTGGAAAAACCCATGAAACCGCAGGTGGTGGCGCACGAGCTTGGAATACGGCTCAACCAGAATGCCATTACCACTTGCGACAGCGGAACCATTGCCACCTGGTGGGCCCGGCATATTCCGTCGAAACGCGGCCAGATGCACACTCTCTCAGGCACGCTGGCCAGTATGGCCCCCGGCCTGCCCTATGCCATTGCTGCGCAACTTGCCTATCCTGACCGGCAGGTGGTGGCCTTTGTGGGTGACGGCGGCTTTTCCATGCTGATGGCCGAACTGGCCACCGCGGTCAAATATCAGTTGCCCATCAAAGTTGTGATCATCAAGAACAATACCCTTGGCCAGATCAAGTGGGAGCAGATGGTCTTTTTGGGCAATCCGGAGTATGGCGTAGACCTGCATCCTATTGATTTTGCTGAGTTTGCCCATGCCTGCGGGGCCGTGGGCTTTACCCTCGAAGAACCTGCCGAGTGCGGCCATATCATGGATCAGTTTCTGGCGGCGCCGGGACCAGCCGTACTGCAGGCGGTAGTAGATCCTTACGAGCCGCCTATGCCGGCCAAGACTACCGTTGAGCAAGCCTATAAGTTTGCCGAGTCCCTGGTGCGCGGCGAACCCAATCGCGACAAGATTGCGCTAACAGTGCTATCAGACAAAGTGCGCGAACTGGTGTAAAGACAGGCTCCCGGCAGCCAGCCAGCCGGCATACCCATGCCGGCTGGCCGCTGCCGGGCGGCCCTTGGCAGTTCCCTGTCCATTGCAAGTTATTAATTGGATGGCTTTTGACTCGTTTTCCTCTCTATCTTTAAGGGCGACTTCATGGTATAAAAACCGCCAGAGGGGGCTGATTTCATTGTGGGAAATCCGCCCAGGAGGAAATCGTGTCAGAGTGGCGCACCGGTAAGCGATTCCCATTGGAATTGAACGCCACTATTCGCGGCGTCAAGACCACGGCCAAGCTTGAGGGCAAGACCGCTGATCTGAGCGCGGCCGGTGTCTTCATTTTTGCCGAGGGAAAATTTGAGGTTGGCTCGCCGGTTGAATTTGACATCACATTGCCGGCCGAATTTATCGGGGCAAAAAAAGACGTTAAGATCCGCTGCCAGGGCCGTGTGGTTCGCGCCGGGGACCATCCTAACCGTGGCAGCCGCAAAGAAAAAGCCGCCGTAAAGAAAAACGGGGTGGCATGCGTGATTGATAGTTATGAGTTCGTACGCAAATAATCGAAACCTCTGACGAGCGAACGAGGGGAAGAAAGAACGATACACTAAAGTTTAGTGGCACGCGTTAGAGCAGAAAAATTTTGGAGTCACAGAACCCAAAACGCATGTTGAAGCTGATTCTTGCGGATAATCAGGCGATTTTTCGCGCCGGCGCCGCAAAGGTGCTGGCAGTGGAAGATGAAATACGTGTGGTCGCTCAGACGCAGAACTATGAGCAGACCTTGATGGCGCTGGAAAAGTTTCGCGCCTCCATCCTGATCTTTGCCACCGCGCTGCATCCGGCGCTGCGCGACGTGATTGCCGCCGCCGACCGGCAGAATACCAAGCTGATCATCGTTGCCGAGAACGGAGAGAACCTGTCGCGCTACATCACCCGTGGCGTGCATGGAGCCGTGTTTCGTAATGTAACCGGGACCGCTTTGGTGGAATGCGTACGCAAGGTTTCTAAAGGGCAAAGTTGGGTGCAGAATGAGGCTCCGATCGCGGTAAGTTCCGACAACGGGGTAGAAGACAAAGTGGGCGCCCGAGTGCGCGACCGCCTGACTCCAAAAGAGCTGAAGATTGTTTCACTGATCGTGCAGGGATATAAGAACAAGGAAATTGCTACCCAGTTGGGCACCACGGAACAGGTGATCAAGAACTATTTGCGCAATGTGTACGACAAGATCGGGGTCTCCGACCGGCTGGAACTGGCCCTCTTTACCATCCACCACCGTATGCTCGCCGAAGCCGCCGCCGCTTCCACGGCGCCATCAACAACTACCAGTTGATCATCCTGGAATAAAAAATCTGAAATCCATCTGTCTACAGCATCAGGTTGTTGAGTTTTATGCGCGCTTCCATTTACGACCGTTATCGTATGTCGAATGAATAATCCAGGTTAGGAATGGTTCTCGAAGGGTCAACATGGCTCCCGCCCCGTGGACGCGGTTAATACGCTTCGATCTTGTTATTGCGCGCTGGCCGTGGCAAGCGGGATTGGTCAGGAGGTG
>QIAW01000646.1 GCA_003225655.1 Acidobacteriota bacterium | reverse complement strand
CTGGCGGACCGCATCCGCTACGTAACCGAGATCGGCGGCGCGGTCGGTACGCAGCCTTGCAACGGACTCGACAGAGCGCAGCGGCTCGGCGATCACCGGGCCCTCGCCCGCGCTGAAGTGAAAGTCGAGTCCCATGACCTCAAGCGGCAGTAGCAGATCGGCAAAGATGATGGCGGCGTCTACTCCCAGCTTTTCCGCTGCGGTGATGGTGACCTCAGCCGCCAGCGCGGGATTCTTGCAGATCTCGAGCAACGAGTGCTGCTTGCGCACCGCGCGGTACTCAGCCATGTAGCGTCCCGCCTGGCGCATCAGCCAGACGGGCGTTACGTCTACGGGGAGCTGTTTGCAGGCTTGCACAAAGCGGGAGTTGGGGGCAGACATAATGGGTCAGGCGCGCGGTGCGATTCACAAGTTTAACAAAAGGCATTTGTAATGGAATAGCGGAAGATAAAGCCATGACCTACCGAGCCATGGCTACCGAGTCGGGCCCTTATACATGTCTTTCTCGTCTACGAGTTTTTGCGCGAGCTCTGAAGCGTGTGGGCAAGATGCCCAACACGACAGCCGGCGGGACGCCGGCGCTACATCAAACCGCCTTCAGGGTGGCGAAATGTGGGTTAGAATAGTGGTTCCAAGCAATCATCGAATTACAGGAGCAAGATTTTGCGCCACTCGAATCTTCTTTTGCTGCTGTCTTTTGCTTTTTTCTCGGCCGCGCTGTGGGGACAGGACGACGCTCCCCTGGGAGACGTTGCCCGCAAAGCGCGGCAGACGAAGTCGTCGCAGCCGCAGGCCAAGGTGACGGTGACGAGCGAAGACTCGGCGCCCTCCGGTGACCTGGGAAAACTGGACTTAGACCCTTGTGCTCTGCTCACCACAAACGAAGTAGAAGAGGCGCTGGGCGGCCCACTGGCCTCTGCCGCTCACCCGGTCTCTCAGGAGAGCGGCGCCAAGGCTTGCGGCTACACCACTGCAAAGAATCCTACTACCGGCGCAACCGGCGATCTCTTGATTGCTTCTGAACCTGTTTTTCGCAATGGACACGATATGTGGCGGGAGCACATGAGTGCGTTCCGCGAGGCTATATCGGGCGTTGGCGATGATGCTGATCGGGTGCAGGGACACGAAGGCCTGAACATACGGAAAGGCCGGGCATTTTTGACGGTCAGAGTGAGCTACGCTTTTGCCGACCGCAAGCCATCGCCGGCTGATATTGAGATAGAGCACGAAAAAGAGCGAGAGCTGGGGAAGAAGATTGTTGCCAAGCTGCCTTATAGCCAGGTTGGCAGCTATACGCTGCCTTCCAGCCGGAGCGGCAGCGATACGCCGCCTGCATCGTCAACCTATCCATCAAGCAATCCCTGGGCGCCAGGCGGGGCGGCACAGGGAACCGGAAATGAGGCAGCGCTCAGAGCGCAGCACGACGCCTGCGTAGCCAATGTCGAAGACACTTACAACAAGAAGCTTGCAGCGGCAAAGACAAAGCAAGAGTACATTCCGGGAAAAGAAATGGACCAGTTCCAAAAAATGCGTGAAGACGCGCTCAAGGAATGCGACAAGCCGCTGGTGGACAAGCGAGCTGCCAACCCTTAGTAGAGCAAAGCAATCAGCGCTCAGCATTCAGCATTCAGCCAAGCCCAGAACTCAGAGAATCCCGCCACCGATAAACCCGAATGCGCGCCGATCGTGTTTTTTCACCACGGAGACACGGAGGCACGGAGAGCTGATGGTTGATCCGGTTCCGACCGGGGCTAACAGACGCTGGTTAATTCGTGCTCATTCGTGCTCATCCGTGTTCATCCGTGGCACAATTCCTGGTTCTTGCAAAGGAAATCACCTGTGAAGCAGAGATATCCGAAGTATCTGCGGCGGTACACCGATATCCCCGCGCTGATCTATCTTTTGTGCGAGCGCAAGCTGTCGCTGCTCGATCCGCAGTCGTGGGACGACAGCAATGACTCCCACTACCTGACCCTCTACCGCGAGAAGAAGCAGCTCAAGAGCGTGCTGGCGCTGTGTTTCAGCCAGGCGAATGAGACCTACCATCACTGGCGCGTATTTGCCGGCGGGGCGAGCGGGGTGTGCATCCGGTTCAAGCGGTCGAAGCTGCTGCGCGCTACCCGCAAGCAGCCCGGGCTGCGCATCGGGCGCGTCGACTATCTGAAGCTCGATGAGATCCGCAACAAGAAGCTGACGGTCGAGAGCCTGCCATTTTTGAAGCGCTATCCGTTCGAGCATGAGGATGAATTTCGCATGATCTACGAATCGAAGAGCGAAGCCATGGAAAAGCTCGATATCCCGATTCCGCTGTCGGCGATTGACCGGGTAACGCTGAGTCCCTGGATCCATGAGGATCTGTCGCGGCACCTCAAGCAGATATTGCATTCCATCGAGGGCTGCAGCGGGCTCAAGATTGTGCGCTCGACGCTGATCGGCAATGTGGAGTGGAAAAACCTGGGAGAGGACGCGGTCTAAGCGACACGCTGGCTTTTTTCACCACGGCTTTTTTCACCACGGAGACACAGAGGCACGGAGAGAAACAGGAATTGTCCTCATTTATTACCTAATAATTATTAACAAACAAGTTAAGCGCAGGCTCACGCCTCTCTTGTCACCCACTTTTAAGAAACATCTGGCCCCTCCTTCATCTCCGTGATGCTCCTTTTCCAGCCAATGAGAGGGGTCGATTTTTCAGATCTATTTCATTTATTGAGAGGGGGAGTAACTCAAAATGTTCCTCAAGGAACACATTCGGAATCTATATTCAACCAAAGCCCAAGTAATAGAAACCTTCGTTGGTGAATACTACTTGTTGGGGCAGCACTGAATGAGCTTCTATTCAATATCTTCTACCCAACAATCCTCTATTCCACACCGACGATGATCATTTCGTAGGGCAGTTTTCTGGCCGAGGCACTGGAGCCGCCGGCGGTGACGAAGGCGGAGATGGCGTTCAGGCTGACGCGGGGAATACCCAGGACATGCCAGCGGTCGCCCGGCTGTGGCGGATGCTGGACGAGCCGCAGGGCTGGGGGAGTGCCGGGCACGAAGATCATGCGGACGTTTTCCACAATCGGCTCGCCCTGGGTGTCCGGCAGAACGTTGGCAAGTGCGACGGCGCCTGCGTCATCGAGCGGCTTGGGCGGTCCGGCGAACTCGATGAAGAAATCCACGTAGTTGAAGCCGGCTTTGGGCGAAGCGATAGTCACGGCAGTGGCAGTGGCTTTGATGGTGACCGTCAGCTTTTCATAGGAAGCAAACGAATTGGCAGCGTCGTGCGCA
>QIAW01000645.1:2017-5506 GCA_003225655.1 Acidobacteriota bacterium | reverse complement strand
CTGGCTTTTTG
This sequence comes from Acidobacteriota bacterium, assembly GCA_003225655.1. Lineage (GTDB taxonomy): Bacteria > Acidobacteriota > Terriglobia > Terriglobales > Acidobacteriaceae > QIAW01. Next base: position 5,495 of record QIAW01000645.1, on the reverse strand, counting down.
ATTTCAAGAGATGCTTTAGTCTTTTCTGTGCCCAGGCATTCGTATCGCCGACCAAGAAACGCAAGATGCTTCGCGCCAAAGGCGGCGCTCAGCATGACAAGATGTAAACGGCATGGCGGAATGAAAACACAGTAAATAACCAAAATGGTATAGTCACACTTTTTCAGGCCCACTCACTATGAAGTTTCCGGTGGCCAACTCTCAGGCCCGAATCCTTTTATCAGCGACGGCGCTTGTTCTCGCGCTATTTTTTTTCGGAGGCATCGGCGCCGGAAGAGCCGCCGCGCAATCCGGGGTTCACTCCCAGGTCCAAACCAGCCCTCAATCCAAAGTCCAACCCAAAGTCCAACCCAAAGCCCAATCCAAAACCCAATCTAAATCGCAGTCGCAGCCGGAAAAACCGAAAGCCGAAAATCCCGTAGCGCAGCACCACCAGGCGGCGCGGACCTTCCAGCTCGCCAACGATTTTGATCATGCCGCCGCGGAGTACCGCCAGGCGATCGCTGCCGGCCTGCAGCAGCTCGCCAACATCGAGGGGGCGAAGGCGGAATATGGAAAGGCGGCGGAGCTTTTGCAAAGGGCGGCCGAGGCAGAGCCTTCGTCGGCTGCGATCAAGATTAATTTGGCGACCGCCATGTTCCAAGCGGGAGAGCTGGCAAAGGCCAAAGAGACGGTAGAGGCGACGCTGGCGCAAGCTCCGGAAGATTCCCGGGCGAAAAACCTGCTGGGCAGGATTTATCTCGAAGAGGGTAACTTCACCGGGGCCGCGGAGCAGCTTGAGGCGGCACTGAATGAGGCTCCGAATTTCGACACCGCATACAGCCTGGCGCTTGTCTACCTGAAGCAGCAGAAGTATCAGCACGCATTCCCGATTTTCGATCAGATGCTGGCGGCGATGGGCTCCACGGCCGAGTTGCACGTGCTGATTGGCTGGGCCTACCGGGAGACCGGATACTACGAGCAGGCAGTCAGCGAATTCCAGAAGGCGCTGGCGCTCGAGCCGAAACATCCGCGCGCGCATTCCTATATTGGGCTGGTCTACCTGCGGCAGGGAGGGAGCACGAAATTTCCCGAGGCACGCCGCGAGTTTGAAGCTGAACTCAAATTGAATCCTGAAGACTACAGCAGCCATTACTATCTTGGGATCATTGACCTGAATCTGCGCGAGCTGAACGCGGCTGAGCTTGAACTGCGTGAGGCAGCGAAGATCAACCCGGATTCTGCCGATCCGCACTGCTTTCTGGGAGAGGCCTATCTCGAAGACGGCAAGCCGGAGCTGGCGGCGCCCGAGCTGCGAAAATCCATTGCCTTGACCAAGGATGTCTCCGCCAACAACTACCAGGTAGCACGCGCTCACTACATGCTGGGAGAGGCGCTGATGAAGATGGGGAAGCAGGCGGAAGCAGAGCCCGAGATCAAACTTTCTCAGCAGATCCGCGCGCAGCAGGCAAGCCAGAATAATGATGATGCGGCGCAGGCGGCCATGGCCAAGATCCCCGGGTTAGAAGCAAACCGCCGGGACCTGGGGCGGCAAAATCTCGAAGCGGCGTTGAAACCAGGGAAGAAGACAGCCGCTGAAGAAGCAGCGGTGGCACAATATCGCCAACAGGTGGCCGGAATTTTGGGCGATTCGTACAACAACCTCGGGGTTATCCACGCGCAACGCCAGGAGTATGCCCAGGCGGCGAATCTGTTTGAACAAGCCGCGCGCTGGGACGCGAAGATACCGGCGCTGGATAAGAACTGGGCCCTGGCAAGCTTCCGCGCCAACGCATACACTCAGGCGATTGTGCCTCTGGAGCGGCTGCTGCAGCGCACCGCCAATGACGCGGAGACGCGGCAGATGCTTGGCGTCAGTTACTTCATGATGGACCAATTCGGGAAGGCTGCGGAAGTGTTCCGTCCGCTGGTGGGCGATCCGCCTTCGAATCCCGGCGTGCTCTATGCTATGGGGGTTTCGTTAATTCGCGGTGGGGGTGGGGCCGATGATGCCGCCGCCGGCACAAAACTGTTCACCACCATGCTGGAAAAAGATCCTAATGTCCCCGAAATACGAATGATTCTCGGCCAAGCCTACGCGAAAAAGCAAGACTACCCGTCGGCGGAGCGTGAGTTTGCCCGGGCTTTGGAGCTCAATCCTAAATTGCCGCAGGCGCACTACGAAACCGGGCTGGCATTCGTGCTCGAAGGCAAATTACCGGAAGCCGAACAGCAATTCCGCCAGGAGCTGGAGCTCAACTCGCAGGATACGCCGGCAAAATTCCAGTTGGCGTCAGTGCTGCTGAACCAGGGAAAGCAGCAGGAGGGCATGCGGTTGCTGAATGAAGTGATCGAACAAAAACCCGGCTACGCTGATGCCTACTATCAATTGGGAAAGGCCTTACAGGAGCAGGGAGAGAGCGCCCAGGCGCTGGAGAAACTGCAAACTGCCGTGCGCCTGCAGCCTGACCAGGAACAGGCTTACTACCAAATGGCCCTGGCTTATCGAAAACTGGGACGCACGCCGGAGGCAGAAGCGGCGGTCAAGAAGTATCAGGCGCTGCAACAGGAAAAAGACGCGAAAACAAAAGAACTTCTTCTAAAACACACCCAAGAAAAGAGTCCGGATGAGGGAACGCCGAACAAACCGCAGCAATGATTTTCAGGCTCTGGTTTCGTGTTGCCTCGGCTGGGCCGTAACCGTTCTCTTGGCCTCGTGTTCGCCATTGTGGGCATTCGCGCGTCCAAGCACTGAGTTATCACTAGCTTTCATGCGCAACTCTATTCTCCGCAACTCTGTTCTCAAAGCCTCGATTCTCAAAAATGTCTGTTTGTGCGTGCTGTTCGCTTCGCTCCTGCAGGCGCAGACTACGAAAGCTGGCAAGCCCGCTCAAACTCCGGCTGCGGCGAGCCAGCCGCCGATTCACTTCACCGATATCACCGCGAGCACCGGCATCACCTTCCAACATGCGAGTGCGGCAGAGAACAAATACATCGTCATGGCCGGTGGAGTCCTGCTGCTCGACTATGACCGCGACGGCTGGCTGGATATTTATTTCACGAATGCGCCCACGGTTGACATGGCCTTGAGAGGAGAGAAGGCGCGCAGCGCTCTTTATCACAACAATCATGATGGAACCTTCACCGATGTGACGGAGAAAGCCGGCGTGGGCTATCCCTGCTGGGCGATGGGCGGAGCGGTGGGCGATTATAACAACGATGGCTGGCTCGATATTTATGTCACTTGCCTGGGAGGCAACGTGCTGTATCGCAACAACGGAGACGGTGCCTTCACCGACGTTACCGAACAGGCAGGCGTAGGCGATGGCAGATGGTCTACAGGAGCGGCGTTTGCCGATTACGATGGCGACGGATTCGTTGACCTGTTTGTCAGCAACTACGTGGACCGGCGCTTGGAAGATCTACAGAAACTGGCGAATGCTCCCTTATGTCCTTTTCTCAACCTGCAGGTGGAGTGCGGCCCGCGTGGATTGAAAGG
>QIAW01000645.1:0-2001 GCA_003225655.1 Acidobacteriota bacterium | reverse complement strand
CCTTTACTGAGGTCGCGAAACAGGCCGGCGTGGATGATCCCAATGGGTATTACGGCATGGGCGTGGTTTGGAGCGACTTCAACGACGATGGACGTCCTGACCTCTATGTGGCCAACGATGCTACACCCCACTTTCTTTATCGCAATGACGGCAAGGGTCACTTCACAGAGATGGGGTTCATCTCAGGGACGGCGGTAAGCGCCGATGGCTCTACCCAGGCCGGCATGGGCGTGGCGGTCTGCGACTATCTGCACAGCGGACGCTTTTCCATTTACGTCACCAATTTTGCTGAAGAGTACAGCACGCTCTACCGCAATGATGGAAACATGTCTTTTACCGATGTTACCTATGCAGCCAAGCTGGCGCTTCCGGCTATTCCCTACTTGAAATGGGGCGCCGCGTGCATGGATTTTGACAATGATGGATGGGCCGACCTGTTTGTGGTGAACGGCCACGTTTATCCGCAGGCAGACAAGCTGCTCTCTGGACCGAAGTACAAGCAGCGTAAACAGTTTTTTCTGAATCAGCGTGACGGCGCCTTCCGCGATGCCAGCGAAGAAGCAGGTGAGGCCCTGAAGGTCCCGCAGGTGAGCCGGGGCGCAGCGTTTGGCGACCTGGATAACGACGGCGATATTGATGTGGTGGTCGAAAACGTTGATGGAGCGCCCATGATCCTGCGCAACGACGGCGGCAACCTAAACCACTGGATCACATTCGAACTTGCAGGCACTACCAGTAACCGGCTGGGCATTGGCGCTAAGGTAAAAGCTGTAACCGGAAACCTGTCGCAGATTGACGAAGTACGCAGCGGCGGCAGCTATCTCTCGCAGAATGACCTGCGCGTGCATTTTGGCCTGGGCAGCGCCAGTCGTGTAGACCGGGTTGAAGTGCGCTGGCCTTCCGGGAAGATTGAAACCATGAACAACCTTGCAGCCGATCATTTTTATGTGATTCAAGAAGGCTCAGGAGTGGTTCCGGCTGAGAGCGTGCGTCCGAAAGCGGTTCGAAAGCAGTGAAAGCTGCGCCCAGAGCGATGAAGAGAGTACAATAATTCAGCACTGCTCAAATCTCTTCGAATTTGGAAACGATTTCAGCAGGCGAGCGAAGACTAATCTTTGCGATAAACAATTTTGATTGGACTTGGTGGGTGGTCCAATCTAGAGTTTCTTCCGGAGAGGAACATCGGCCCGCAGCGGAAAGCGGCTTGATTCGTGCCGTTTGGCCGATGCGTGCTGTGAGTGTGATATGTTTGCTGTGCCAGTGCCGTCAGTATCCTTGTTTCAAGATACCCACGCAACCGCGGGATGCCTGCCACGACTCCACATGATGAATCACTGCTCCCCTAAGCAATCCTACTGCTAGACCAAAATCAAAAGGTGCGGGAAAATGGCGTCACAGAAATCTGACATCAAACGGAAACGACTGGGGGATTTGCAGCTTGAGCCAAACTGCTCATGTGCGTGTTGCTAACTACGTCTTAACTCTGGAAGAGATCAAGGACCTGGCCAAAGAAAGCGGCAAGCCGGCAGAGATCCTCATGAATGTGGTGGCCTTGATCGCCAAGCGGTTTGAGACCGATGTTTGTTCGGCATATCTGCTGGAACCGGATCGCGCCAACCTGGTCCTGGCAGCCACCGTTGGACTTCGCCCGCAGTGTATCGGCACATTGCGCATGGCAATTCAGGAAGGGCTCACCGGTCTGGTCGCCGAGCAGGTGCGGCCGGTGGCCGTGGAACAGGTAAAGAACCACCCGCGTTTCAAGTATTTCAGTGAAGCCGGGGAAGACGATTACCAATCGTTCCTTGGAGTTCCTCTGATCGATCGTGGAGTTTTGCAAGGCATCCTGGTGGTGCAAACCCTCGAGGCGCGGGCATTTCGCGAGGAAGAGATCCGCATGCTGGTGGAAGCCGCCGCGCAGGTTGCGCCCGTGGTCAGCGAGGCGCGCACCCTTGATCGCTTCATTGCCCCTGCCCAGGAGCGGCTCTGGTCGCTGGCGCGCAA
>QIAW01000641.1 GCA_003225655.1 Acidobacteriota bacterium | reverse complement strand
CGAAGAAAAGAATACGACCATGCAGGCCCGTGAAAAAACTCGTGAGAACCGTGACCTAAGCTTTTCTCTGGGAATGATTATTACCAAAGAAGGTGCCCTGCTGGATGTGATTCCCGGGTCGCCGGCCTACGCCGCGGGCGCGGGCGCCGGAATGAAGCTGCTGGGGGTGAACGGGCGCAAATATTCCAAGGACGTGATGCGCACCGCCCTGCGCCGTTCTGTCAACAGCCAGCAGCCGATCGCCCTGCTGGTGGAAAATGGCGAGTATTACAGCACCTTGCAGGTGGATTACCACGAAGGCATTCGCTACCCTCACCTGGTCCGCAACGAGGGACAGCCCGATTTGCTGAATGAGATCATCAAGCCCATTGCTTCTGCGCCCTAGGCGCCATAGATGATGAAGAGAAGCCAGCAGATAGGCGTGGAAAAATCCGACAGCCTTCGGATCTGAATTTAGGCCCAGCGAACTCTTATTCCCTACTTCACAAAGAGCGTCTTGGGCATCATGACGTGTACGCCCTTGTTGCCATCCACCAATTCGGTGATGTCAACGTCACCCGCCACGCTGGTCAGCATGTAAGCATCATCATGACTAAGATGTTTTTCAGCCATCAGGAAATCAATCATCTCGCGCACGGCCATGCGGGTGGCCTCGTATAACTCCTGGTGGAACCCCATGCTGAAGTAATGCGTAGGCGTTTCCGCCCGCGGATATTTCTGGTTGGTCCCCTTGTGCACGATGAACTGCAGCGTGCCCACCAGCGACGTCTCCATGGCGGTGATATCCACCTCGCCGTTGCCCTGGCCGGCATGGCCGTCGCCCACTTCAAACAACGCTCCGCGCGCGTGGACAGGAAGATAAAGCGTGCTCCCCGCCACCAGCTCCTTATTGTCCATATTGCCGGCATGGACTCCCGGCGGAGCGCTGTCAATGCGTCCGAAGGCTTCCGGCGGCGCCACGCCCATGCTCCCGAAAAACGGATGCAGCGGAATCTCAATGCCCGGCGCAAATGTCGCTACCATGCGCTCCTTGTCCAAAGGGATAATCTTGATCTTGCGATAAGGAAAATCTTCCGGCAAGAACCCGCCGTTATAGGCGTATGGGATGGCCAACTCAATCTTCTGGATGCGTATCTCCAGGGTATCGCCGGGTTCGGCTTCTTCGACGTAAATCGGGCCGTTGAGAATATGTCCGCCCGGTCCCTTGTTGGTGACCTCTTTATAAATGTCGCGCAAACTCTGCTGTACCTGCTGCGGTGGCACTCCTGCACGCTCCAGCCCAGTCGGGCTGTTGGTAAGCAGGGTGTCAAACACTATCGTGTCACCCGAGTGGATGTGCAGCACCGGCGAGGCCGCAGCATCGTAGTATCCCCAGGCGACAGTCTTGGGAGTGGCCGGCAGCTTGAACGTTTGCGGCCCGTTGGAGACTGCCGGCGGTTGCGACTGCGCAAACAAGAAAGCCGGGAATACCAACAGAAAAGCGAGAAGAATGGTTTGACGCATGTGCCTCCCAAATTTCTTTAGAGTCAAAAATGTTGTGGAACCCTCTTCCGATAAGACCGCGGCCGGCAAGGCCCCAATCGATTTTTATTTCGCCGGATTTGGATTTGGCAAAAACTTCTTATTGATCTTGGCCACGACAACGTAGTTGGGATCAACCATCTCGTTCAGGTGGATCTCGGCAACTTTTGACAACAGCTCGTAAGCATCCATCTCAGAGAGGCCATAGTCCTTGTGTATCCAACCGACCAGTTCGGTAAAAGCGATACGCAAGGCATCGTCGAGCGGGCGGTAGGCGCCCACAGTCATGATGTAGTCATCATTCTCAAAGCGTGGCCAACTGATGGTCTGGCCTTTGATCACGCGGAGCTGCACGCGCGAACGCAGAGGAACTTCAATGGCGGTGCCGGCCACCGCGCCATC
>QIAW01000642.1:2244-8184 GCA_003225655.1 Acidobacteriota bacterium | reverse complement strand
TTCTTGCTGCCCTCGACTTTTGTAATCCGTTGAGGGCTGCCTGGCTGCTGGGATCTAACTGCAGAGCGCGCTGGAAGGAGCGGGCCGCACCTTGGTAGTCACGCATGCCCATCTGGGTGTAACCCTGCTGCACGTATTGCACCGCTGCGGCCTGATTGCCCCGACCTGAATTACCGGAGTTCCCCGCCGGCGGATTGCTATTGGCCTGCGGGACAGGCGTCGGCGCGGGATGGCTGTTGTTCGGTTGCGGATTCTCGCTGCCCGAATTTTTCTCTTGTTCCGAGCGCCATATGGTGTCGTGTTGCTCTGGCGCTGCCGTCACCTGGAGTTCGTTGATCACCCCACGCACGCCCAACACATCACGCGCCAGGTTCCCGGCAATTTCTACGTCGTAGGGCTTGCTGACTGTGCCTGTAAGCCTGACAACGCCTCTTTTGACATCGGAGTGGAGGGAAGCATGCTTTAGTGGTTCCGATTGCGCTAGCGCGTCGCTGACGTCTTGCGCGATGCGGGCGTCATCTTGCGCCTCCTGCAGCGTTGAGGCGCTTCGGTTCGATTGCACCTGCTTGACCACCGTGGTCACCAGCACCAGGCCAGCGATGATTCCCGCGATAATCACAATCTTTCTCCAATCGAATGACCCACCGGCTGCCGCGGGCTTGCGTCGCCGCAATTTGGTCTCATCAAAGACCGTTCCTCCGGCTTCGGCCACATAGGTACCGGTGGTGGTGGTGTGTGCCGGCGTCAAAACCGCAACATTGCGTTGCGACTGGGCGGGCGCAGCCGCTATTGGCTGCGTACGCTGCAGCGGGGACGCCACGGGAGCCGGTCTTGGACCGGGTATGCCGGTGGGTGTCACCGGCGTAGTCACGGGCTTCACCACCGGAGGGATCGGAGCGTTCAGCACCCGGCTCATCGCGTTGATCATCTCGTCTGCCGACTGATAGCGCTTGCTGCGGTCTTTTTCCAGCGCCTTCATGATCAGGCTGGAAACCGTCTGGGCTACACCTGCAGGCGGGGTGGGCGGCGTCTGTAGATGATGGATGAGGTAGCCGATGGGCGTATCGGAATTAAAGGGCAGCTTGCCCGTGATCATCTCGTAGAGCACAACGCCCAGCGAATAGAGATCGGAACGCCCATCAATCTGATCGCCAATTTTGCCTGAAGCCTGTTCCGGCGAAACGTATTGCGGCGTTCCCACCACCATACCCGTTTGCGTGGCGTTGCGGTTGCCCTCAAAGCTGGCGTCGGCCATTTTGGCAATGCCAAAATCCAGCACCTTGACCAAGTCCTGGGTGCTCTCGACTTGGCCAGGCTGGTGAATAAGCAGGATGTTGTCTGGCTTAATATCACGATGAACAATGTTCAGCTTGTGTGCCGCGCCCAGTGCCGCCGCCACCTGTTTGCCGATGTTTAGCGCGCGCGGAATGGGGATGGGGTTCGTTCCGTGAATCCATGAGCGCAGGTTCCTGCCCTGGACGTACTCCATGACAATGAATGGGCGGCCGTCTTCCGTGGTATCGAAGTCATCGAGCTGCACCGCGTTAGGATGCCGTAGCTTGCGGGTAATAATGGCTTCGTTTCTGAAACGATTAAGAAAGTCCTGGTCATTCAATAACTTGTTATTAACGACCTTGATTGCGCGGATTTCATTAAACGTAAGGTGCCGCGCTTTGTATACGGCTGCCATCCCGCCGATCCCGATCTTCTCCAACACCTCATACTTGTCGCGGATGATCATCCCCGGCATGAAGTCGTTCACCTGCCGTAGCGATTCTTTGTCCTTGGGACAGGAGTCTAATTCGTTGGAATAAATGCTATGACAGGTTTCGCAATACTTCATCGATTGTGGTCTCAGGTGCAATGGCTACAATCGTCCATCGCATTGCAGCCAAAAATGGACCCTGGGGAGAATACTGTATAAATCATATCCCTGAATCGCTCCGAAGCCAAGCCTCATCATGTGACGGAAGGACATGAAACCGAGTGGTAAAATCTAAGCTCTATCTCTAAGGAACACACCTTAACATGGCCCTTAGCGTGCAAGTTCATTCCCAGCGGCAAGTTACCGTGCTTGCCTGCAAGGGAATCATCGTCTTTGGTGAAGAGTCTGAATCTTTGCGTGCCCTCGTGAAAGAGCAACTGCGCCAGCACAACTCTGGGATACAGGGCCCATCCCTTGTTCTGGATCTCTCCCTGGTTCAATACGTGGATAGCGGCGGCCTGGGCGCGCTTGTAGGACTGCTAACCTCGGTACGGGCCGCTGGCGGAAACCTGAAGCTCGCCACTTTGAATGAACGCGTCAGCCGGGTTTTCAAAACCACCCATCTCCATAAGGTTTTCGAGATCTATGCCACCACCGCAGAAGCGGTGAATTCCTTTCGTGCCGGAAGTGCGGCTCCGGGCGCGGCGGTTCAGCCATGAGCTCTGCTCCAGCTTCCGAAGCATCGAATGAAGCATCGAACCGTGTGCTTGTCGTAGAAGACGAGCCTGCTACGCGCACGCTTTTGCAGAAAATCCTCACCCCTGCCGGTTTTGCCGTCGAAGAAGCCTGTGATGGTATGGAAGGCATGGAACGGCTCACCCGCCACAAGTTCGATGTCGTGCTGCTCGACGTTTGGATGCCCCGCATGAACGGATTGGAGGTGCTGACCGAATTGCACCGTCGCGGCTCTTCGCAGCGCGTCATCCTGATGACCGCCGACCACAAACCGGAAACACTGCTGCACGCCGTGCGCGAACAGGCCAGCCAGTACATCAGCAAGCCATTTTCAGGTGAAGAGTTGCTCGGAACTATCCGCAAAGTGTTGGATTGTCCGGTGCAGCCGGCCATTGAGGTGCTGTCGGCCAAGCCCGACTGGGTCCAGCTTCTTGTCCCCTGCCAGCGCGAAGTCGTGGACCGCATCCAGTCGTTTCTCATGGGCCTCGATGCCGACCTGCCGCTGCAAATTCGTGAGTCCCTCGGCCAGGCGTTCCATGAGTTGCTGCTGAATGCCATCGAGTGGGGAGGCAAATTCGATCCTAACCTCAAAGTGCACATTGCCTGCCTGCGCACCCGCCGGATGATCCTTTATCGCATCGCCGATCCCGGCTCCGGCTTTCGCTTTGATTCGCTTAAGCACGCCGCCATCAGCAATCCGGAAGAGGGCTCGCTCGAGCACCTCAAAGTGCGCGAAGAAAAAGGTATGCGTCCAGGAGGCTTTGGCATTATGATGACCCGCTTCCTCGTGGATGAACTGCTCTACAACGAGAGACAGAATGAAGTAATTTTTGTTAAGTACCTAGACTAGAGGCTATCTCATAAATAGTCTTTCGGAAGGGCGCGGCTTTAAGAGCTTACGGAAAAGCGCTGTTTGGGCGTGAAGACGTGTCAGGGCACGGATTTATCCGTGCCGTTAAGCCGTTCACAATGAATAATTCCTCTCTGCCGAAGGCTTGCGCGAAGCGGAGCGCCATAACAAACGTTTTTCCGCAGCCTCTTTAAGCCGTGCCGAACTCCTTCCTGGAGGCCGAGAGCATTTGTGAAACGAGCTCTAGAGTCTGTGATACTCCGGTATAATTTTTTGCGGTTCACTTCTATGGGCAGACCTTGTCGTATACTATGCTGTCTTTTCTTGCTCATCGGTCCGGCAGGCTTGCTTTGCGCAGCTCAAACGCAGTCTGACCAGCAAATGGCGTCCCCGCATTCAGGTACAGCGCCGTCGCAAAAGGTCCCCGTAATTGATGGTGCCGCCGGGCCCTGCTCGCTGGAACTCACAGTAACCACGTCCGACGCCAAGCCGGTCTACGCTGCTACTATCAAAGTTCACGTAACCTATGGCTTTGCCGGAATCCGCAAGCTTGATCTGGAAGCAGGCACCAACGCCGACGGCAAAGTGAAATTCATTGGACTTCCTTCTCGGGTGCATCGGCCACCGCTGGAATTTCAGGCCTCCAAGGATCAGTGGGTGGGCACGGCAGCATACAATCCTGACGCGGAGTGCCACGCCAGGCACGACATCATGCTGCAGTTGCCGAAGCCGCCGGTAAGTAAATAGCGATGCGTGGTGTACACCAATTCTGAAAACGTTTGAGTGAGCCAGAATGTTTGTAGATGATGATGTCAGAAGCGATCATTGGCTAGGTCTCCCAGACGGGCGCAGCTCCTCTGGAATTAATACATTTGAAATCTCTGTGTTCCTCCGCGTCTTCTGCGGTTCAATTTTTGTACTCGCTATGGTGTTGATGCCGGCTTGCGCCCCGGCCCAGGATAATTACGAGATCCAGGTTTATGGTGCCGACACGGTTGAGCCCGGCTCAACCATGGTCGAGCTGCACAGCAACTTTACCGCTGAAGGAAGTAAAGTCGCCGAAGATGGCGTGGCGCCCACGAATCATGCCTGGCATGAAACCGTTGAGATCACGCAGGGCGTTAACTCCTGGTTTGAGACTGGGTTCTACATTTTCACCAGCGCGCGCAGCGGCAGCGGGTGGGAGTGGGTGGGCGACCACATTCGTCCCCGCGTGCGCGTGCCTGATAGCTGGCACTGGCCGGTGGGTATCAGCGTTTCCAATGAGATCGGCTATCAACGCAGAAAGTTCTCCGTGGATACCTGGACGTGGGAGATTCGTCCCATCATCGATAAGAAAATCGGTCCCTGGTATCTGTCGTTCAATCCTACCTTCGGCAAGGCCATTCACGGGCCGGATGCTTCCCGCGGCTTCGAATTCTCGCCCAACGCAAAAGCTTCATTCGACATAAATCGAAAAGTCGCGCTGGGCATGGAATACTACGGAGCCCTGGGTCCGGTCGACAGCGTCGATACTCTGCACAACCAGCAACAGCAGTTTTTCCCTTCCATCGATCTCAACGTCTCCCCCGACTGGGAGATCAACTTCGGCGTGGGCGTTGGCGCCACTCACGGCGCCGACCACCTCATCATCAAGGGAATCTTGGGCCGCAGATTCAGCTTCCATCGCAAGCCAAAAGAACCGGATCGAACCAGGAAGTATTAAGCAAATCGCCTCTTGCCTCTAAGTACTCCGCCTGATTGTGCGCTTCCGCTTTGGCGACGAGTATTCATCCTTACTCAAACAGGGCTTATTCAAATAAAGCTATTCGACTCGCGCGAGTTTGAGGGTAGGGAGAATCTCTTGCATATAAAGCCTGTTCTCTATTTCTTTTCTGCGTTGCTGATGCTCGTATGTGTTGCCCAGGGCCAAATTACTATCCAAGCTCCGATCAAAGCCATGATCGAAGTCCCGAGCAATGCCGCGCTCAACATCGCCGCACCGGAGCCGGCAGCAAATATGGTCGCCTCTTCCCCTGCGCCGCAGCCTGTGGCCGCGCTGCTAGAAGCACCCGCGTCCGAACTTGTGATCGGATTGCCCGAAGTTCCAGTCATCAAGCCGGCTATCGCCCTGCCGGAAGCACCCAGCCATCGCTTCTTCGATAGGACCAACCTGTGGCTTCACATGAGCGTTGTCGCCGGCGAAACCAGCGATCTGATCACCACCCGCCGCATCCTCCAGGCCGGAGGCAGGGAAGGGAACCCGCTGGCCCGTCCCCTAATGCGCGCAGGACTGGGGGGACAGATGGCGGCGACCTATGGTCTGGGCGAAGGAAGCTCCCTGCTTGTCGCTTACCTGCTTCACCGCACCGGACATCACAAGCTTGAGCGTTTTGTGCCCATTACTGCTTTCGTTCTTGAGGGTCTGGCAACAGCCTCTAACATGCGCACTTGGCAGAGGATGCATACACAACATTGATTCTGAGGAAATTTTTTCTGAGGACATTTGTTCTCGGGAAACGATCCAACTTGTAGTAACGAGATAGAAGCGCAATCTCTCACCCGGTTGTGCGCATGTTGAGCCGTTCTTGCGGCGTTTGAGCCGAGATAAAACCCCGAACGCAGCGAACAGTTCCCTTACCTACCCAAAAAGGTCACGCGCTCTTGGGCC
>QIAW01000642.1:0-2155 GCA_003225655.1 Acidobacteriota bacterium | reverse complement strand
GCTGGCCGGAGTATCGCCGAACAAACGCGAAGTGTAATCCTGCTTGCGTCTCTCAGAACAGAAGTGGACCGCCAGCCAATCGACCGCCTCGTCCTCATTCCATTGGGAGAAAAATGTGATCTCACGCCGCGCCGCTTTCACGCCGATGTTTTCCGCCGCGAAGCCCAGAATCCATTCTTCGTTTTTTCCTTTCAGCTTTTGGCAATTGTCGCATTCGTATCGCAGCATATATATACCTCGCTGTCTATATTTCTTAGAAGCCGCCCGCGCAAAGCTTAGTTGGCCAGGAGACGCCATTCAAATAACCTTAGGCATTGCTTGCAATGCCTTCCACTCCTCCCTTGCCCTCAGTTTGCGGATGCAATTAAGACCTTTAATTTCAGTAGGTTGAACCGTTATCCAAGCATTTCCCAAAAATGTTTACGGTTGCATTGCCATCAACGGCATTGTGCTTTAGCGTAAGCCGCACACGGTGAGTTTTGAAAGGCGAAAAATGGACGCCTGTGGACACTTGCTAGGGGGTAGGTGGCTACAGGCGTCTTCATAAGCCATTCACCATCAAATCAAATTTTCAATTTGAACGGACTGTGGAGAAGCAGATGAGATACCGGGTCACAATCCTTGCCACGCTTTTCATACTGGTAGCGGGGATTGATAACGTGCGCGCCACTGTAGTCGTAAAGCCGCTCGGACCGATGCGAGTGGAAGTGATACCGGCGAATCTTACGATTGTCATTGGCGACACCCAGCCGATGCAGGCATTTTTGGAAAGCTTTCGCGGATTTCAGCAGCCGCAAAAGCACCGGCTGCTGACCGCTACATGGACTTCTTCGAATCCAGCCGTGGCCACCATCAATTCCTCCACCGGGTTGGTGACCGCAGTAGCCAAGGGTGTTACCTTGATCAGGGCACAGAGCGGGCCGTTTCGCGGTACCACGTTGTTGACCGTAACACCGCAATTGAATTCCATTACGGTAACGCCCGCTGGTCAGACCATTCCTCAAGGAACGGCATTGCAACTTACTGCTACCGGCAACTATGCCGATGCGTCAACTGCTGACCTGACAGGACAAGTAACCTGGGCTTCCACCGATCAAACGATTGCCACGATCGTGCCTGGGGGGCTGGCAACAGCTTCCAGTAACAACACAGGCGGCACCTTTATTCAAGCTACCTATAACAGCGTAACGGGTCAGACCGGACTTACCGTAGGTCCGGCTGCATTGGTCTCCATCAGTGTGACTCCAAAGAATCCAGCGGTAGCCAAGGGCAGCCCACAGCAGTTCACGGCTACCGGTACATACACGAATAGCAGCGTGAATGACATCACAAGTTCGGTGACCTGGGCCTCGTCAGATATGAATAAGGCCACGATCAGCAACACAGGAGTGGCATCCACACTGGCAGAAGGCCAAACCACGCTCAGTGCCTCTCTCAGCGGGAAAATGGACAGCACCGTATTAACCATCGGGCCGGCGGTAATCAATCAGGTGCAACTGGGTTCCCATGATGCTGGAACCATTCCTCTGGGAAACACCTACCAGTTCATGGCTACAGCTTATTACACGGATGGTTCCACTCTCGACGTAACCAGCAACGGTGGAACCACATGGAGTTCAAACAATCAAGGGGTGGCCACGGTCAGCGCCGGCCTGGTGACCAGTCATTCGCAGGGCAACAACATACAAATTACGGCCAGCTATGGTGGTTTCAGCGATGTGGGCACGATCAGCGTGGGCCCGCCGGCATTGAAATCGATTGCCGCCACCCCGTCCCCTGTGACCATTCCAAACGGCCTGACCCAGCAGTTCACAGCTACAGGGACTTACACCGACAATTCGACCCAAGACCTTACGAATTCGGCCACGTGGAGTTCGGGTTCCCCCGGGGCGGCCTCCGTCAACTCCGCAGGCTTGGCCACATGCAAGCAGGTAATTGATGGCATCACGATTACAGCTATTTCCAACTCGGTGACTGGTCCCGCCACGCTGAATTGCGGGCTTCCCAACCTGACCTCGATCACCGTCACGCCCGCCAATTCCACGATTCCCAACCGCACTACGCAGGGCATGGTCGCGACCGGGCATTACACTGATAACACCATGCAGGATTTGACGTTCCTGGCAAATTGGAACTCTTCCAATGCGGCGATTGC
>QIAW01000134.1:1557-1932 GCA_003225655.1 Acidobacteriota bacterium | reverse complement strand
GGGCCAGCAAACTGGCACCATCGTGATTGATGCGCGCAACACTCCCATCACCTACGCGGTCAACATGAAGGTGGATAAGGTAGATGCCAACCAATTGCTCTCTTCCGTTTCCAATCTCAAGAAGACGCTCTACGGATTGCTGGCCGCCAATGGCAATGCGCGCTTTGCCTCCGGATCAGACAACATTGCGCGGACTCTGAACGGCAACTTCAACCTGAATTTGACCAACGGCAAACTCGCCAACGTGGACCTGCTCTATCAGCTTGCCAACGTCGGCAAGTTTCTTTCCACGGGAAAAACCATCTCCCAGCATCCTTTTACCAACGTCGCGAAAATGACGGGAAACTTCAATGTGCAGAACGGCATGGCCCAGAC
>QIAW01000134.1:0-1535 GCA_003225655.1 Acidobacteriota bacterium | reverse complement strand
AACCTGGTGGATAACTCAGCCAACATGCACGTCACCGCTGTGCTCACCAAGCCCATGACAGATTCCATCGGCGGCATCAACAATGTGGGCGGATTAATGACCACGGCCCTGGCCAATCGTAACGGCGAACTGGTGATCCCGGTAATTTTGACCGGCTCTCTCTCCAGCCCGCACATTACGCCCGATTTGGAGGCCATTGCCCGCATGCGGCTGCAGAATCTGCTGCCTACCTCCTCCAAGCCTGGCGATCTGACCAGCGGCCTGCTGGGCGCGCTCCTGGGAAACAAAAACAACCCGAATCAACAGAATGGGCAGCAACCGGGGATGCCGCAAAGCGATCAGCAGCAAAACAACAACAATGGAATCCAGGGGATTTTGCAGCAACTGGGCGGCAAAAAACAGCAGCAACAGCCGCCGGCAAACCAGCCGCAGCAACAACCTGGCCAACAACAGCCAGCACAGCAGCCTAATGCGCCGTCGCAACCGCCACCCAATGGAGCACAGGCCGGTCAGCAGCCGCAGCAGCAACCGCAACAGAAGCAGAGTTGGGGCGACGTGTTAAATGGGATCTTGAACAAGAAGAAACAACAGCCTGCGGCGCAACCAACTCCGACTCCAACTCCTGATCAGCAACCGCAAAAATGAGTGGAGGCATTGGAAGCGGTGTGGGCAAGAACCCAACACGACAGCCGGCGAGACGCCAGCGCTACTTTCAGCAGCCACAAAAATGAAAAAGGCCGCCTAGCAGCGGCTTTTTTCGAACAATCAGAGTTCTACTCGGTTTCTTCCACCAACTGGCCCTTCTCCAGTTTTTCCTGGCAGGCTATGCAGTAGCGTGTCCAGGGCACGGCTTCCAGGCGTTTGGTGTTGATGTCTTCGCCGCAGGAAATACACTGCCCGAAGCTCCCCTGCCGGATGCGGTCCAGCGCGCTCTCCACCATCTGGAGAATCTGGCGTTCGCTGTTGCTCTGGTGAAAGAGAAATTCCTTGTTATAGGAGTTGGCGGCTTTGTCGGCGATGTCCTGCGCAACTTCGCTGTCGGCGTCACGGCCATCCTGCTCGGTGCGGCTCACTACGCGGCGCAACTCCTGCTGCCGCTCTTCCAGTTTCTTTTTGAACTGCTCCAGCCTTTTCTTATCCATTGTTCCTGCTTTGGTTAATGCTTTACTCATAGCTCCTGCTTGTGCGGTCTTCATCTGCCATCCACACTGGCGCGGCTTCAATAGCGCAAGTGCGTAAAGCTGAATCTTAGATGATATCTGCGGTATAAAAGGCACGTCAAGGACACGAAGGTAACTTGAAGGTAACTTAAAGAAGAATCCCGAATCTTGGACTAGGCATACCCATGATTAAGGCGAGCTTTGCCAGTTCCAACGGCGCCTTTCAAGGCAGCAATTCGAGACATCAAAGCTGGCGTGTCGGGCGCCACCCAGCGTTTTCGCGCTAAATCACAAAGGCTGGGGCCGCACTCTGTAGCAAATAAAAAAGCGGCTACCGTTTCCGGCAACCGCTATAAAGAGGCAAAGGGAGGGAGG
>QIAW01000127.1:10175-13548 GCA_003225655.1 Acidobacteriota bacterium | reverse complement strand
CGACCAACGGGAAAATTACGCCGCCGCCGAACGTTATGCGCATGGCACAGCGTTGGATGTTTTCTGCTACCAGGGCGGCTTTGCGCTTCATCTTACGCGCGTCTGTTCCGCGGTGACTGCGCTCGACAGCTCGCGGCCTGCGCTGGAAGTCGCCGAAGAAAATGAAAAACTCAATCAGGGCCTGGGCCGGCCGCAAATCGAATGGATTGAAGCCAACGCCTTCGACTTCCTGAAAGACTATTCCGCCTCAGGGCAACAATATGACACGATTGTTCTCGATCCTCCGGCGTTTGCTAAAAGCAAGCGGAACCTGGAAACCGCGCTGCGCGGGTATAAAGAATTGAACCTGCGCGCGATGAAGATGTTGCGTCCCGCAGGAGTGCTGGTCGCCCGTTCCTGTTCTTATCACGTGAGCGACGAAGATTTTCGCCAGATGCTGACCGCGGCCGCGGTCGACGCCGGGCGTACCCTGCGTCTGCTGGAGATTCGTACTCAGTCCAAAGACCATCCCATCGTTCTGGGGATTCCCGAAAGCCACTATCTCAAGTGCGTGATCGCCTCCGCGCGATAATTTTTTTGTTTTCCACAGACCCTTAAGGACAACACTTTTCACTTCCTTCGAATCACGGAAAGATGGAAACTTTTCGCGCTCAATGGCTTTTCCCCTAAACCAACATAAAACTGTAAAACACTGAAAATACAGGATAATATATATATTGACAATAACACACTAAGATTTTATGATTCTTATTGACTAAATGTGAATCTAAGTCTCATGAAGTTATTAAACCTAAACTCTGAAACCAAATTTTTAGGAGGATTTGAAAATGGCATATCTGACCCGTTTTGAACCCTTTCGTGACCTGGCGAATTTCCAGAATCAGATCAACCGAATCTTCCAGGACTACGGCCGAGGAAGTGATGAGCTGCTGACCAGCGGCACTTTTGTGCCCCCGGTAGATGTCTACGAAGACGAGCACAACATCACCCTGAAGCTGGAAGTCTCGGGAATCGAGGAGAAAGACCTGGACATCAAGCTGGAGAACAACACCCTGACCGTACGGGGCGAGCGGAACTTCGAAAAAGAAGAGAAGGAAGAGAATTTCCATCGCATCGAGCGCCGCTATGGCGCCTTTGCGCGCTCCTTCACGCTTCCGAACACGGTGGATCCGGAGAACGTAAATGCCAGCTATGAAAATGGCATTCTGAAGATCCAGCTTGCGAAGCGTGCCGAAGCCAAACCGAAACAAATCAAGGTTGGCGCCAGCACGGCTCCCAAGACGATTGAGGCCAAAAAACCCCAGGCTGCTTAATCGGCGAGCGCGTATCCGAATTGGGAGATGGGCAGTTCCGAAAGAGCTGCTATCTCCCTTTGTTTTTGAAGTACGATTTAGGAAGTACGAAGTACGATTTATCACAATCTCGCAAAATTGATGTGCGCAGAGGCAATGAGCCTTGTCTAATCGAACTTCGTAAATCGTACTTTTAAGGAGCAATTATGGCGATTCGCTGGGACAAACTGACATTGAAGGCGCAAGAGGCGGTGCAGCGCGGCAACGACATTGCCTCCGAGCACGGCAATCCCGAATTGCTGCCGGCGCACTTGCTGCAGGCACTGGTGCAAGACCGCGAAGGCATCGTTCCGCCTATCCTGGAGAAAATCGGCGCCAGCCCAGAAGCGGTGACAGCGCAGGCGAGGCAAGTTATCGAGCGGCTTCCCAAAGTGTCGGGCGGGGGCGCAACTCAGGCGCAGCTCTCGGCCAATGTATCGAAGGCGCTGGAAAATGCATTCAGAGAGGCGGAGCGCTTCAAAGATGAATTTGTCTCAACCGAACACCTGCTGCTGGCCATTGCCGATGGAAAAGACGATGCCGCGCGGCTTCTCGCGGCCCAGGGAGCGACGCGGGACGCCATTCTGAAGGCGCTCATCACGGTGCGCGGCAGCCAGAAGGTTACGGACCAGAACCCTGAAGCGAAATACCAGGCCTTGCAGCGCTACGCGCGCGACCTGACAGAGCTGGCGCGGCGGGGCAAGCTCGATCCGGTGATTGGCCGCGATGACGAGATCAGGCGCGTGATGCAGGTGCTTTCCCGGCGCACCAAGAATAATCCGGTACTGATTGGCGAACCAGGGGTGGGGAAAACCGCTATTGTCGAGGGACTGGCGCAGCGCATTATCTCTGGAGATGTCCCCGAAGTTCTGCGCTCCAAGCGCATCGTTGCGCTGGACCTAGGTTCGATGCTGGCGGGTGCGAAGTACCGCGGTGAATTCGAAGATCGGCTCAAGGCGGTGTTGAAAGAGATTGAAGAGTCGGAAGGCCAGATCATCCTGTTCATTGACGAACTGCATACCCTGGTAGGGGCAGGCGCGGCCGAAGGCGCGATTGATGCCAGCAACATGCTGAAGCCATCGCTGGCCCGGGGCGAGCTGCGCGCCATCGGCGCCACCACGCTCAACGAATACCGCAAGCACATTGAAAAAGACGCCGCTCTGGAGCGCCGGTTCCAGATCGCTTTTGTGAGCGAGCCCACGGTCGAGGATACGATTGCGATCCTGCGTGGCCTCAAAGAGCGCTACGAGGTGCATCACGGTGTCCGCATCAAAGATTCGGCGATTGTCGCCGCGGCCACGCTCTCGCATCGGTATATTACCGACCGCTTTCTGCCCGATAAGGCCATTGACCTGGTGGATGAGGCCGCGGCCTCATTGCGTATCCAGATCGACTCGATGCCCACAGAAATTGACCAGCTTGAGCGCCGCGCTACCCAGCTCGAAATCGAAAAGCAGGCCCTCAAGAAGGAAGATGATTCCAATTCGCGGGAGCGATTGGCTGTCGTAGAACGAGAGCTGGCCGCGGTGCGCGAGAAGTCCAACGCCCTGAAAGCCCTCTGGCTAAAAGAGAAAGAATTGATCGCAAAGGTGCGCCAGCTCAAAGAGCGCATCGAGCAGCTCAAGCAAGAAGAGCAGACGGAAGAGCGCAAAGGCAATCTGCAGCGCGTGGCGGAGATCCGTTATGGCCTCTTGCGCCAAACTGAGGCAGAGCTGGCTAAGCTGAACGCGGAAATGGACCACAACGCCGGCCGCGCGCGCATGTTGAAAGAAGAAGTCGACGAAGAGGACATTGCCAAGATCGTCTCCAAGTGGACCGGCATTCCCGTTTCCCGGATGCTGGAAGGTGAAGTGAAGAAACTGATCGAAATGGAAATGCGCCTGCGGCAGAGGGTGTTGGGACAGGATGCCGCGCTGGAGCGTGTGGCCAACGCCATCCGGCGCTCACGCGCGGGATTGAGCGATCCCCGGCGTCCTATCGGCTCGTTTATCTTCCTGGGGCCTACGGGTGTCGGAAAAACTGAGCTGGCGAGGGCGATGGCG
>QIAW01000127.1:3964-10117 GCA_003225655.1 Acidobacteriota bacterium | reverse complement strand
TGACATGTCCGAGTACATGGAAAAGCATGCGGTTTCGCGGCTGATTGGCGCGCCTCCCGGATACGTCGGATATGAAGAGGGCGGGCAGCTCACCGAGCAGGTCCGCCGCCGTCCTTATTCGGTGATTCTGTTCGATGAGATCGAAAAAGCGCATCCCGATGTCTTTAACGTTCTTTTGCAGATCATGGATGACGGCCGGCTGACCGATGGCCAGGGCCGCACCGTTGATTTCAAAAACACGGTCATCATCATGACCTCGAACATCGGCGCCAATTACCTGCAGGCGGTGCGGCTCGACAACCGCGAGGAGTTCTATCAGGCCACCGAGCAGGTCATGGATGAACTGCGCTCAACCTTCAAGCCTGAATTCCTGAACCGCGTAGATGACATCATTGTCTTCAAGCCGTTGGGGAAAGAAGAGCTTACGCGCATTATCGAGTTGCGCCTTAACGATCTGCGACGGCTGCTGGCCGAGCGCAAGATCAGCATTGAGCTGACCGGCGCGGCCCGCGAGCTGTTGTTTAGCGAAGGCTATGATCCGGCGTATGGAGCGCGCCCGCTGAAGCGGGCTGCCCAGCGGCTGATCCAGGACCCGCTGGCGCTAAAGATTCTCGACGGCGAAGTGCTGCACGGCGACCACGTACTGGTAGACGCCGACAAGAAGGAGCACAAGATGATCTTTAGCGACACGAGAAGACGCCGGTGGGGTAAAGCGGAGCTGCGCTCGGGGATGAACAAAATTATGTTTTGAAGGATTACAAATGAGAAAAAAGGCAGAACCTCGCGATTCTGCCTTGGGTGCTTCTCTGAGAGAGAGAACTACGGGAAGAAAGAACTACTTGTTTTCCTGCTGGCTTTGCTGGTTTAGCCACATGTTCATACGCTCCCGATGATGGGCGCGGAGCTTCTCAAGCTTCGCGCGCTGCTCCGGAGTCAGGACTTTCACAACTTCATTCTGCGTACGCGCTGCCTCGACGGCCAGATTGATGAGACTGTCTTTGTGTTGGTCGAGAATTGTCCGCACCTGGTTAGGGTCGAAATTATCAGCGAGCGCGGCATTCTGTACTTGCTGATGGACTTGGCGGGCGTCAGCCAGCAGCGGCTGCATCTTGCTGCGCTCTTCCGTCAGGATAGATTTGATCTGGCTCTGCTGCTGATCGGTCAGGTCCAGGTAGTCGGTCAGGAACTCGACGGCGCGGTGGCCAAAGGGCAACATCGCAGCCGCGTAGCTGGCCCGCTGATGCTTGACCACGTTTTGCGCCACCGCCACGGTGAGAAGCAGCGCCACCAAAATTGCTGAGATAATAATCAGACGTTTCTTACTCATAAACTCTTTTTACTCCTTCTACTGCAGAATCGTTTCTTCTGCCTCATTCCATGAAACGCTGGTAGCGGATCGTGTGCGGTTAAGAATGGCCGCAGGCGTGTAAAGAAGTGTAAAGATACTTTTGCAAATATTTACTGCGTCAGGCTTCCGCTTACAGTACAACTAGACTAGGTCTATCTATCACCAAAGCGGGCACAAACGAACATGGAGCGGATTCTCATTATTGACGACGACGTCGAGCTGTGCGGCATGATTGCTGAATACCTTCGTCCTGAAGGATTTCAGGTAGAAGCCGTGCACAACGGCGAGCGTGGCCTGCAGCGGGCCCTTTCCAAGGAACACGACCTGCTGCTTTTAGACGTGATGCTGCCGGGCATGAACGGATTTGACCTCTTGCGCCAACTGCGCGCCTCGTCAGATCTGCGTGTGCTCCTGCTGACAGCGCGGGGCGACGATGTTGACCGCATCGTTGGCTTGGAAATTGGAGCCGACGATTATTTGCCCAAGCCATTTAATCCGCGCGAGCTGTTGGCGCGGGTGCGCGCCATTCTGCGGCGTCCGCAGAATGGCAAAGGCTCTCCGGAGGCGGGCGAGCGCCTGACCGTGGGCGACGTGGAACTCGACCTGGGGTCGCGTACAACTTCGCGCAACGGCGAGGAGATAGAGTTGACGTCGGTGGAATTCAGCCTGCTGGAAACTTTGCTGCGCTCCGCGGGAAAGATCGTCTCCCGCGAAGAGCTGGCGCAAAAGGTGCTGGGGCGCAATTTGAATTTATTTGACCGCAGTATTGACGTCCACATCAGCAAGCTGCGCAAAAAACTGGGTGAGATGATCAACGGAGGAGAACGCATCAAAACCGTCCGCGGCGCCGGTTATCTCTACGCGCTGCCTGCGGCAGAGCAAAAGGCTTCAGAACACAAAGTTGGGGAGCAGAAGGCCGGAGAACGCTAGTCCATGCGCAGCCTGTTTTTTAAAATCTTCATTTCCTTCTGGATCAGCACAACTCTCGCCGCCATCATCGTGGGGCTTACCGCTGAATTGCGGCGCTCGGCTGATCTCCACGAAGCCTGGCGTAACATGTTTTCCGGCGTGATCTCTGTCAACGCCTATACCTTTGCGCAAGCCTACGAAAATCAGGGTTGTTCCGGACTCCGCATGCAAGAGATCAGTCTGGAGCAGGCGACGCATCTGCGAAGCTTCTTCCTCGACGACAGCGGCAACCCTCTTTGCCCTCAACACCCGGTTCCGAATGCCGCCGCCAAAGAAGCTGCCATGCACAGTTCGCAGAGCGGGAGTATCGAATCGACGACCGCCGACCGGCAGCGGCTGATTGCCAAGCGTGTCGTGACCGCCGAAGGCCATCCTTATCGCGTGGTTGTCATTTTGCCCAGACCCGACATCCGTCTTTTTACCTGGGCGGCCTTGCAGCGGCTAATGATTGCGGTCTCGGTTTCGGGGCTGGTATGTTTCCTGCTGGCGCGCTATCTCACGTCTCCCATCACCCGGTTGCGCGCTGCGGCGCAGCAGATCGCGCAGGGTGACCTGAGCGCGCGAGCCGGCTCCAAAAAGGGAAAATCTGGAGACGAGGTCGGGCAGCTTGTTGGCGACTTTAATCACATGGCCGAGCGTCTGGAGATCCTGATTGGAGCGCAGCAAAGGCTGATTCGCGACATTTCTCATGAGCTACGCTCTCCTTTGACCCGGCTGGTGCTGGCGCTGGGACTGGCCCGTCAAAAAGACGTGCCCGACCAGAGTGCGCTGGACCGCATGGAAAAAGAAACCGAACGCCTGAATGAGATGATTGGGCGGCTCCTGACGCTTTCGCGTCTGGAATCGGCAACCGAGCCGCCGGCAAAATCTTCCGTGAGCCTGACGGACCTGCTGCACACAATTCTGGCCGATGTTGAGATTGAAGCTAAAATGCGCAACTGTTCCATTCAGTACGTCGCGCCTCGCGACTACATCATTGCGGCCAATTTTGAGCTATTGCGCAGCGCGCTGGAAAATGTAATGCGCAATGCCATCCGCTATACCGCGGAAGGCACGATGGTGGAAGTAAGCGCAGAGCGCACCAGCTCCACTCCGCCCATGGAGGTGATGATTCGCGTTCGCGACCATGGGCCGGGCGTACCCGACGCAGAGCTTGAAAATCTCTTCCGCCCCTTCTACCGCCTGGATGCCGCGCGGGCACAGCACACGGGAGGAGTCGGCCTGGGCCTCACCATCGCCGAGCGCGCCGTCAAGTTGCACGGGGGCAGCATACGCGCCACGAATGCCAGTTCAGGTGGATTGATCGTAGAAATACGTCTGCCGATTTCCAGCGGCAAAACACCTGCCCAACCCGCCCCCGTCTCTGCTGAGCACGCAACCCACCTCTGAGCCGTGGCGTCATACCACAGGAGGATAACCATGCCAGCCAGGAAATCGAGCCGTCGCAAATATAGCCCCAAGGCGCAGAGCAAGGTCAAGCGGGCGATGCACGAACGCAAACACGGCCAGCTAAAATCAGGACGCAGTGGAAAGAAAGTTACAAGCCGCAAGCAGGCCATCGCCATTGGACTGTCGGAAGCGCGGCGCTCCGGAGCCAAGGTGCCCAGGAAAAAAGCAGCGTAATGGTGTCATGGGCACGAATGATTCCCTGACTACCATGGTTCGCTACAGCTAGTAGCTCGAAGCTATAGCGATTCCATAATTGCTGTATCCACTACCGTGGAAGAGCGGGCCTTCAAGGTGTCCAGACAAATGGGCTTTCAGCCCGGTGATGCGCGGGCACACCAATTCTGGAATTTGCCTTAGTAGCTAGACCGTTTTAGCATTTAGTGTGCTGATATCCGCAATGGTGCAGCCAAGCCAGAGCGTTCTCCGAAGTGATAGAAGCCACCGCTTGGGTGATAGCCGGATCCAGAGCCTCGACGGTGCGAGCTTTCAGAGTTCGCAGCTGCAGCTTGATCTTGGCCCAGCATTTTTCGATGGGGTTGAGGTCGGGAGAATAAGGCGGCAGATACAGCAAGCTGGCGCCTGTAGCTTCGATCTTCTCCCGCACGGCGGGCGCCTTGTGGGCCTGCAAGTTGTCCATGACCACAATGTGGCCGGCCTGCAGCTTGGGGCATAAGACCTGATCGAGAAAGGCCAAGAAGACGTCGGTGTCGGTGGAGTCTTCCACCGTCATGGTGGCCAACAGACCCGAGTGGGTCATGGCTCCCAGCAAGGTAAAACTACGCCAATGGCCAGCCGGAATAGCCTCCGGAATCCGCTCGCCTTTCTGGGCCCATCCCCAATAGCGGCTCATCTGGGTGTTGAACCAGGTCTCGTCCACAAACACCCACGGTACGCCTGCCGCTGCTGTTGTACCCGCGGCGCGTCTTGCTCCTGCGCGTAGACCGACTTTTTTTAAGACGCAGGCCCATTTTTCCCAGCACTGTCCAGATGGAAAACAGGCTGATGGGAAGGTGCTCCTGGTGCCGTAGTTTCTTCTGCAGTTCCGCCAGCGTGAGATCGGGTTGGCTCTTCAGCCACGCCCGTAGCTGTTCGCGGATGGGGGAAGTCAACAGCGGCTTGCGACCAGGACGGTGAGGAATGCGTTCGGCCTGGCCGGTTTGTTTCTTCTGATGAATAATTTTTCCAATATAGCGAACGCTTACGCGGAACCGTTGCGCGATCTCTGCCTGGGTCTGTTTGCCTTCCTCCCAAGACTGCAAAACCCTACGTCGCAGGTCGTCGGAGTACGCTTCTGCCATCGTCTATGTCGTCGCGGAATCTCGCCTAACCTACAGTAGCATGGCTTTTGTCAGTACACTATTAACTAAAAAAAAACAAAGCCCTGCGCACCCGATGGTAGCGCAGGGCTCTTTCAGTTTTTAGCGCCGTTCAGCGATGTTTGATGAAGCCGCCGGTGTGCAATTCAGCTATGGCCTGGCGTAGCTCTTCCTGCGTGTTCATCACAATCGGGCCATACCAGGCAACCGGCTCCTCGATCGGCTTGCCTGATACCAGCAGGAAACGGATACCCTCGCCGCCGGCTTGAACCGTGATCTCGTCGCCGCGGTCAAACAGCACCAGCGAGTGATTGCTGACGTCGTACTTGGCCGGGGCATTCGGATCAGCGGCCTGTTCAGTCAGCACGGCGCGCGGATCTGAGGCCTCGCGGAACGTCCCCGATCCGGCGAAAACGTACGCAAACGCATTCCGCGTGGTTTCCACTTTGAGCCGCTTCCGCTGCCCTGGCGGAACAGATATATCCAGGTAGTTCGGCAATAATATAGACTCGCCGCAGATGACGCGTACGCTGGTGCCATCATCGTCGGTGATCTCGGGAATCGCGCTCGACGGAATGTCCTGGTACCGCGGGTCGGTCATCTTCAGCGATGAAGGCAGGTTGGCCCATAGTTGAAAACCGTGCATGCGGCCCTGCGTGTCGCCCTTGGGCATTTCCTGGTGCAGAATGCCGCTGCCTGCGGTCATCCATTGCACGTCGCCGACGGTCATTCTGCCTTTGTTGCCCAGGCTGTCGCCGTGCTCCACCGAGCCCGCCAGGACGTAGGTGATGGTCTCGATGCCCCGGTGCGGATGCCAGGGAAATCCCGCCAGGTAATCTTCCGGCTTGTCGTTGCGGAAATCGTCGAGCAGCAGGAAGGGATCGAAATCCTTGGTCTTGCCGAAGCCGAAGGCGCGCTGCAGTTTCACACCCGCGCCCTCGATGGTCGGCTTGGTTTGAATAATTTCTTTAATTGGACGGAGCGACATAAGTTTTCCTCCTTCTGCAGATGCGAAAAAATCTCTTTCTCTTGCTTTGTATCAGGACACGGCTTCAGCCGTGCCGAGAGGGC
>QIAW01000127.1:0-3929 GCA_003225655.1 Acidobacteriota bacterium | reverse complement strand
TTCCACAGCCTTTCTGGCCGGGCGATACCCAATTGGATGTGTACCGGCGGGAATATGGTTCATGCCTTCACGAACTGGACCTCCAGCGTGATGGTCACGTCGTCGCCGACGAGAATCCCACCGGTTTCAAGCGCCGCGTTCCAGGTCAGGCCGAAGTCCTTGCGGTTAATCTTCGTGGTTGCGGTTAACCCCACCCGGGTGTTGCCCCACGGGTCCTTCGCGGCAGCCGTCGGTCCTTCCACGGTGAACACCACCTTGCGCGTGACACCGTGGATCGTCAGATCGCCTGCCACGGCCAGTTCACCATCGCTGCCGCGTGTGATGCGCGTGGAGTGGAAAGAAAGAGTGGGAAACTTCTCCACGTCAAAAAAGTCGGCGCTCTTAAGATGCGCGTCGCGCTGGGCCTCATAGGTGTTGATGGAACCAGCGTCAATCGAGGCCTCGACACGAGAGTTGATGACATTGCTTTCGTCCAGGGTGAGTGCGCCCTTGACGCCGATGAACTGTCCCTTCACGTTCGAGATCATCATGTGCTTGAGGTAGCGATTTGTGGTGTTGTCAGCGTGCTCATAGTGGTTGTCCTTTCTTTCTCCTATTGGATGTGTTAAAACGATATTCGTTACAACAAATAATTTCTCCAAAAAATCAGCCTGCCTTGAGCCGGCTGCGCGCCTCCTGCAGCAGCTCCATGAGTTCCCGCAGGCGCTGCCGGCCCAGGTGCCCCAACTGCTTGCGGTGCGCTTCCTGCACCGGTTCATCGAGCCCGGCCAGGAGCTTGAGTCCCTCGGGGGTAATCCGGGTCAACACCATGCGCCGGTCCTTGGTTTCCCGGCAGCGTGCGATCAGGCCGCGCTTCTCGAGGCGGTCAAGCAGGCGGGTGATGTCCGGGTCCCGCGTAATCATGCGATTGGCGATTTCGCCGCACGTGAGCCCGTCCGGCGCACCACGCAGGATTCGTAGCACGTTGTACTGCGTGGCGGAAAGGTCCTCTGCCTTGAGCACTTGCACGATGCCCCGGGAAAGCATGTCCGTGGTGCGCAGCAGCTCGAGAAATGCCGCCTCCTCAACCGAACCGGTGCGTCGCCTGCTCTCGGATTGGGTCGCTTCCTTCATCCAAAGGTCATATTAGTCGTTATAACACCTATTGTCAAGACGACATGTTTTTGGGGGATATCTCGGTCGCGTCCCAGTCGGCGGCGGTCTCCCTAATCCGCAGGTCGTAGCTTTGAGTCCTTCCGGTCGCCACCAGAAATCGCTGCAAGCTGCAATGCTAATGGGAAGGATTAAACCCTTCCCATTTATAGGGAGTGAAGGTATCCCGGATGAGGCGCTCGGAGCACATCTGGGGTTATGCAGGTCAGCCTTAACTTGGCTTTTGTCTTTTAGCGGTGGAAAAGCCGAGTTCTAAAAAGTGTCCTCGGGGAACGTTGGTCCCAAATTCCTGAGGACTGAAGGCTGAGGACTGCGAGCGGTTTCTAAAATCCTTTATACTCTTAACTTCTAAATTGAAAACCATTGCCATAATCCCCGCCCGCCTTGCCTCCACCCGTTTGCCGCGGAAGATTCTGCGTGAAATCGCGGGGCGTCCCATGCTGGCGCACGTATACGAGGCGGCGAAGCGCTGCCCGCAACTGACGGATGTGATCGTCGCCACCGATTCTGATGAGATTGCGGACCTCTGCAATAAAAACGGATGGAAGGCGCAGCTTACCTCGGCCAGGCATCGCAGCGGCACCGAGCGCGTGTATGAAGTCGCGCAAAGCGTGGCTGCCGATGTTTACATCAACGTGCAGGGAGACGAGCCGCTAGCGCGCAGCGAGCACATCTCGGCGCTGATTGACCTCATGCGCAACCCGGCGATTGCAGTTGGGACCATCAAGACCCCCTGCCCGGGCGAAGACATCAACAATCCCAGCGCGGTCAAGGTGGTCACAGACCTCGCGGGCCGCGCGCTGTATTTTTCCCGCGCTGCCATTCCCTGTGACCGCGACAGGACTGGCGAGGTCCGCTACTTCAAGCATCTTGGCTTCTACGCCTACCGCAAAGCGGCGCTCGACCGCTTCTGCGTCTTGCCCGAATCCGAGCTCGAGCGCACCGAGCGCCTCGAGCAGTTGCGCTTTCTGGATAACGGCATCGAGATCTACGTCGCCGAGACCCCCTATGACACCATTGGGGTGGATACCGAAGAAGATCTGCAGCGGGCCGAAAAACAGCTACAAGCTGCAAGCCCCGGGCTCCAGGGAAAGTAATCCTAAAGTGATATCAAACCATTGCTTTGTGAGGGTTCCCAACCCATCATTTTCCTGAGCTGTCTCTCAAGAGGCACTCAGCATCGAGAATGCTGCTTCACCCTTGGATCTTTGAAAACTCAAGTATCTATCTTTTGTGCTCAGATGAGCTGAAAAACGCTGTGTGGGCGTGAAGACGTGTCAGGGCACGGCTTTAGGCAAAGACGTATAGGAGCGGGAGACGAGCAACAGCAGCAGGCATGACTCTCGCCTTTCGTCACAGACACTTCGCCATGGGCCCTGCATCCGACTGCGTTTTTGCGGCACCTGCCCGCACCCAGCAAGGCTCGCGCATGTCATCTATTTTCAGTAATTTAGAATCGAAGAGCCTAGCATGCAAGGGGGAGGGGTACTCTACTTGGCGGCAGACTTTTGCCCGAATTGCTCAGCGGCGGCGATCCGCTTGGAGATGGGAGGATGGGAGTGAAAGAGCACTTCCACCAGGCGCGAGGGCTGGCGTTCTCCCAGGTTCTGCGCGCACAGTTTGTTCAGTGCCGAAATATAGGGAGCGACCGAAGGAATTGCCTGGCAGCAATACAGGTCGGCCTCGCGTTCGTTGCGCCGCGAGTAAGCATTCCACAGCGGCATCAGCAACAACGACAGCAAGGTCGAAACCAGGGCCAGCAGCGGCAAGGCGGCAAAATCGGACATCTGCTCAAACATGTGCTGGCGTTCAATGGCGTAGCGCAGCACAGCGTCGACTGCGAAAAAGCCCAGAAAGGTCAACCCAATCTGCACGATGATGCCTTTGAAGACGTGCTTGCGCACATGGTGTCCTAGTTCATGGGCAAGCACCGCCTCAATCTCATCCGGCGTAAAGTTTTCCAGCAGCGTGTCGGCCAGAATGATGCGGCGGGTTGCTCCCAGCCCGGCCAGCGCGGCGTTGGCCTTCTTGCTCTTTTCCGAAAGCTTCCACTCATAGACGCCGCGCACGCGCGTGCCGGCGCGTTCACTCAACCGCACCAGCCGCTCGCGCAGCTCATCGTTTTCCAGCGGATTGAATTTATAAAACAGGGGGAAGAGCACCACGGGCGCAATCTGGGCAAAAAATATCATGAGCGCAATGAAGACGGCCCAGGCGACAAGCCACCAAATCTCCGGATTGAGGCGGATGGTGAAGTAAAGAAGCTCGACCAGGATGGTGTAGAGAATCAGGCTGACAAAGAACCCCTTGATTTCATCGGCAATCCAGCCACGCAGCTCTTGATTGGAGAGGTTGAAGCGGTGTTCCAGGCGAAAGCCGTAGTAATCGAGCGGCAGACTGAGCAGCTTGGCCAGCAGTGCCAGTTCGAAGACATAGAAAAATACGGCCAGGGGATAACTATTATGGTATGAGGCTTTTAATGCGATGTCGCGCAGGCTGCCGGTCCATCCAGTGGCGAGCAGCACCAGCAAAAGAGCAATGCCCAGCGCGGTATCGCCGATCCCCAGCCAGCGGCGGATGCGGTTGTAGCGCGTGGCTTCGGGCGAATCGGAAACGTCCGGAGAGACGTCTACAAGGCCAACTGGTTTCATAACATGCTGCTCAGCAGATTCTATCGCGGATTAGCTGCGGACGAAGTTTTCTGCGTCCTGGAGAATCTGCTTTACCAACTCAGGGGCCGCGGCCTCAGAGTAAATACGTAGAAGGGGTTCGGTCCC
>QIAW01000129.1 GCA_003225655.1 Acidobacteriota bacterium | reverse complement strand
CGGGTCAGCGCCACACCTCCGCCGTGTACGACCGCGACGCTGTGGTCCTGGGCCAGTGCGGCAATGGCACGGGCGCAGTTGTGACGAAGATTTTTATCGTCCAGCGCGGTTCCGCCGATTTTTACCACGACTTTCAATTCAGTCCCTCTCTTTCGTCCCACCCCAACATCAAATTCAGGTTCTGCACCGCCTGCCCGGCGGCGCCCTTCAAGAGATTATCGAGACACGAGACCAGCACCAGGCGCCTGCCGTCAGGTGCGAGAGTGAGGCCGATATCGCAAAAATTGGTCCGCAACGAGAACTGGATTTGCGGCAACCGCGGTTGGGCAAAAATCCGGACCCACGGCTTGCCTGAATAAAAACTGCGAAATACCTGTTCCACCTGCTGCGCTGTCGACTGCTTTGCCAGCCGCAGGTAAATCGTGGAAAGAATGCCGCGGGGAATTGGTAACAGATGCGGCGTGAAGACGAGCTGTCCAGCATCAAATCCAAGCTGCTCGATGATCTCTCCTGTATGCCGGTGTCCGAAAACCGAATAGGCCGAAAAATTATCGGCTACTTCCACGAAATGAGTCTTGGCTGTGGGCTGCTTACCCGCGCCGGAGACGCCCGACTTGGAATCGCAAATAACGTCGTGGCCGGGGTCAATCATCCCGGCACAAACCAACGGAGCCAGCGCCAGAATTACGGAAGTCGCATAACAACCTGGATTCGCCAGCAGGACCGCCTGCTGAATCTCAGACCGGCGCAGCTCCGGCAGACCATATACAGCTTTTTGCATCAATGATGCGGCGGTCTCTGAGTCTTCATCCGCGAAGGCGTAGACCTTGCGATTGGCGGCCATCTTCAACCGCCATGCGCCGCTAAGATCAATGACCCGCAGACCATGTTCAAGGGCTTCGGGAACCATCTCCCGCGAGACCTCGTGCGGCGTAGCCAGAAAGAGCACGGAGACGCCCGCGCTTTTCAGCTTCGACCAGGAAAACGGCTCCAGCTTGGATTCCGGCCCGTCATAGAGATGAGGAAACACATCGGCCAGGGTTTCTGGCTTTGCAGGCTCTTCACTCTCACGCCGCAGCAACAAGGGCGAACTCAACCGAGGATGCCGCATGAGCAGGCGCGCCAGCTCAAAGCCGGCATAGCCAGTTGCACCTACAACCGCGGTCTGCAATGGCGCCGGCATCAGACGAGCATCTCCCGGATGCGAGTGGCCAGCTTGTGGGCTGATTTCCTGTTGGGAGAGATGACGAGGATGGTGTCATCACCGGCAATGGTGCCAACTGATTCCGTCCAGCCTTCGGCGTCGAGCGCGGCGGCCACGGGCTGGGCGCTGCCAACGCTGGTCTTTACGACTAAGAGGTTTTGCGCTTCCTTGATTTCGAGAACGAAGTCAGACAATACCCGCGTGATGGGCGGCAGCCCGGCATCAGAAGCGTGGTCATTGCCAGAGAGCGCATAGCCTTCGGTAGTCTTCACCAGTCCCAGTTTGTGGATGTCGCGCGAGAGCGTGGCCTGAGTAACTTTAAGTCCATGCCGGGCCAGCGCCTTGCGCAGGTGATCCTGGCTGGCGGCTGGCCCATTCTGCAGAACTTCGACAATGAGTTATTCTTTATCCTGTCAAGAGTCTGGCTGGTAAACTTTTGTCATGACGGACATGGGGCCTCTGTTTTCCGCACTGGCCGACCCAGACGCCGGACTCTCTTCTCTTGCCCGCGGCATTGTCGGTTCCGAGATCCTAAAAATTTCAGCCCAGATACGGGCCCTCAAAGCCAAAGGCGCGGTGCTTTGCAACCTGACGGTGGGCGATTTCGATCCCGCGTATTTTCCCATTCCGGAAGAGCTGCTGGAGGGCACGCGGGCGGCGCTGGCCGCGGGGCACACCAACTATCCGCCCTCCGATGGTGTGCTGGCGCTGCGCGAGGCGGTGGTGCGCCTGTACGAGCGGGAGTGGGGATTGAAGTTTCCGCTCGAATCGGTACTGGTGGCCGGTGGCGCGCGTCCTCTGCTCTATGGCGCGTACAAGACCTTGATCACTCCAGGCGATATCGCCGTGTATCC
>QIAW01000128.1:1852-11708 GCA_003225655.1 Acidobacteriota bacterium | reverse complement strand
TTCAAAAGAGGCCAGGGCTAAAGCCCAAGATTCTTAAGAACCCTTACCCCCGGCTAAAGCCGGGGGCTCCCACCGTGCGTCGCAAGCGACGCAATAGGACATAATTAATGCAGGCATCAATATTAATGCAGGCATAAAACATTAATGCAGGCATAAAGCTCGGCACATTCTAGACGACTTACGGCACGAGTAAACTCGTGCCCGGTCTCGAAGTTATTGTTTTAGCGGCTTGTTCGGCCCTTGTTCGTAGATTCGCGAGCCGCCGGGCCGGGTGGATCATCGCTCACCGTGTATAGCTGGTCGCGTTGTAAGTACAGGCGTTCATCCACCGCCCGGTCGCGATCGACGCCACGTGACACTGTCAGCGCCGGCCCACGGGTATGAAAGACGGCAATGAGTTTTGGGACTGGGCGCGGGCTGAAGCCATAAAACCCAGGCGCGGTTGCGGGGGAAAAGAGCTGGAGAACCTTAAAACCAGCGCGGCCATCTGCTACCAGAGCAAACTGGCTGGAGCTCACCATACCAATCTTGACATCGTTCGTCTCCTGCAGCTCGCCATTGGCATTGAAAAATTGTTCCAAGGCAGGATGCTCCGGACGCTCAACGTCGATGATGGCCACGCCCTGCTTGCCTGCTGCCACGTAGGCATAGGTCCGCGACACGGAAATATTTCTGGCATCAGCAACCGTTAGGGCAGCACCGGAAACAAGCTGCGGCCGGTCGAGATGAGTTACGTCAAGGACCTTGAGCCCATCGCGATCTACCAGGAAAGCGTAGCGGAACTGGAGGGCGATGCCACGCGGATCGTTGATCGCAGGCGCTCCGATGCGGGCGACAACTCTTGGCTGCAAGGGATTCTCGAGGCTTACGACCGCCAACCCCGCATCACACAGCACATAGGCATAAACTCCGGCGATGGCGATGCGGCGAGCGCCGTTGAGTTGCCCCTGGGGATTGAACGCCAATGCGCGCTTCAAGAAGTTGTTGCGTGGCTCTCCATCCAGCAGGGTCGAGACCCCTGGCGTTTTACTCCTGGCAGAAGCATCCCCCACAATGACCAGCCCTTCATACTTATCCGCCACATAGAGGAACCCGTATAAGGCGTGCACATGCTGCTCCTCGTTCTCGGGGAACTGTTTGCGGGTAGGATCAATGGCGGTTGTGCTGGGAGCCGCGACGGCCATGGCGTAACGGGTGTGTACATACAAGCGCTGGCCGAGAGCAGAAACCGGCGCGGTCACCATGCGTTCGGAGAAATCTTTGTTCTCGATATTGGCAACGTCGTAAACGCGCAGCCCTCCCCGGCCCATGGCGGCATAGAGATACTCTCCGCGCAATTGAACATCGAGGATGGTTTTCCCAGCGTGTTCATACGCTTCTTTCAGTTCGAGTTTCCTCTGCTGGTGCTCGCGGTAGTTATCGGGGTAGGCGATCTTGTGCAGATCGCTGCCAATGACCGCCTCCGGCTCGATCTGCTCGGCGAATGCAACCGCCGCCAGTCCTTTATCGCCGGTGGCAACATAGGCAAAGCGCCCGAGATAGTTCAAGAAGTTGGTGCCCTGCAATAACACCTGAGCCATCCAGGCATTGTTGTTATTGGCGCTGGAAACATGGCAATCGGTGCAGGTCTTGGTCTCTTTGGCGCGAACGGTGTGGGGAACGTAGGGACTGAAGGCTTGTCCACTGAAGCCCTCCGCAGAAATCGTTTGCTGGCCGTAGTAGAGCCAGTCACGGTTCTGGTTGCCCAGCATGTACATGTCATTGCGCAGGACATGGAAGTCGTATTCGGTCCAGTTTCGGCTCATGGCGCCTTCGTTGTGCAACATAGGCATACGCTGATTGGCGCTCATGGAGAGATGGCAGCCAAAACAGGTGGTGGTCCATGAGCTGTGGCAACTGAAGCAGGTCATGCGATTGTCAGAATGCGCCAGATGCGCCAGATCGTCGGGAATGCTGCCCCACGAAATTCCGTCACGCTGAAGCGTCTTGGCCAGCCGCGACTTCTCGCTGTAATGAGGGTTCCCCGGCGTGATGGTGTCTTTCACCTGCACCACCTCCCACTCCCTTCCCTGTTCGATGGAGGACCTTTGAAACAGATGTCCGTCTTTCCAGTAAAACCGCAGCCATTTCCATGGCGTACGCGCGCCTTTCACCAGCGCACCATCCTCAGCCGCGGCGGGACCGCTGGTAAAGGGAGTGGCGTAGTTCTGAATCGTTCCATGGCAGTCTTTGCAGGAGATTTCGATCGCGTTTCGCGTTTCACCGTACAGCTTGCTGTCGCCGTGCACGTCCTGATAAAAATGGCAATCTACGCAGTGCGTGCCCTTTTCCAGGTGGATGTCTTTCAACTGCACCGCCTTCTTGAATTTTTCCGGATCGTCAGGAGAAATGATCTCTCCATTCTCGTCAAGCAAGTTGCCTTTGCGGTCCTGCTTGAAGACGGCGCGAAACACCCATCCGTGGCTGTGAAAATCGGCGAATTGCGTGTTTTTGAGTTCGCGATTGAATTCGGGTGTGCCGACCTTCTTCAAGAACTCCGCGTCTGACCACAGACCTTTGGCGGCTGCGCCCTCGNNNNTATTGTTCCGGGCTTGGATTCCGCTGCTTCTCGGGATACATCTTTTCGCCATCCACTTCGTTGTCCCACCAGGTGTACCCGAAATAACTGGTGACCATGTTCGTGCCCGGGTGCATGTGGCAGACCATGCATTGGCTGGAGGGAATGCTCTTGGTGAGGATGTGGCGGACAGGATGTCCGGATTCATTCTTCGGAATCGTGGGATCGACCGTAGCGCTGTGGCCGAGGTTTCCGAACTCAGCGTAGAAATCAGAATGCGCACGGTCACGGTCGTTGGCATAGACCACGTGGCAGCCTGTGCACCCGCTGCCCCGGTAGTCCCCCGTGTGATCATTGGTGCCTGGGAAATACAGGAGAGGATCAAGGAGGCGTGTCTTTTGGAGCCCCAGGAAAGTGGGATCGGTGCGAAGCAGCGTGCCAAAACCGCGGTTGCTCAGTTTAGCGTCAGGCCGCCCTGGCTCTTCTTCCGGCGCGGGATTGCCCTGCTCAGCGCGGCTGCCGCCGCCGCGCTCAAAAACTCGCAACACATTGCCCGGTTGCGAAACCTCCCATCGTTCGAGCGGCTCCAGGTAAGGCAGGATTCCTTTTGCTCGCGTCTCCTCCGGGGTTGGCGGCGGCCACGTCTGCAGCTTTTGCGGGATCCCGTCAGCGCTGTAGCTTTCACCAAAGTGCGGGTTCTTCAGGGGAAACGAGCCGTTGTTATAGAGGGCGGCGCTCCACAGCATGGCGCCGTGAGCCATCATGCTGGTGCGCACGTTTCGCACTTCAGGCGCATGGCATCCCGATGTTCCACAGGTGCGGTCGGCGATGCGAAGGTCTCCTGGATTGACGAACTGGATATACTCGGGGCTCTCGCGGAGCCACTCGGTATAGCTCCGTACAGGGTTCGCGGAAGAGCGGACAGCCTGCTTCCAGCGTGGAGCAATGTGCGCTTTGAGCTTGGTCTCTTCGTAAGCCTGCGAGCCACTCGCCATACCTGATGGAAGCACCGCGTCGGCCTTGCCCCCATGACAGTCGATGCATCCCAGCAACACGGTTGCCGGAGTGTGCATACTTTGACTGTCGGTTGACGTATGGCATGAAATGCATCCCGCGCTCTTGGCATCTGCCTCTTGCTGAGATTGGCCCGCCAGTTTTGGCGTTTCAGGTTTGAGGACCTGCTCCCCGCTTTGGGATTTAACCCGGGGCAGCGGCAGCAGCAAAGATAACAGCAGACATGACAGACTGAGCAAAGGTACAAGAAACCAGGAGCGAGGGCGAGTGCCGACCGTCTTCATCAGGAGTTGTAACCTCTGTACAGATGGCCTCGAATTCCATTGAATGCGTTTGGAGCGTGATTATAAAGCCTGGATACCATACCCATCCAGCAGAAAACAGCTTCGCCTTGACCTTGCCTTTTCAAAACTGAAAGCGCGCAGTCACGAATGTGGAAAGCAGCGTTTTGCTCGTATAAATCTGTCGTAATCCAGTGCCCGGCGTAAGCGCGGCCACACCTCCGGTGATCACCATATTTTCTGAAAGCGGCGGGCGATAGACCACGCCGACGCTGTAGTCCAGTCCAATGCTCGAATCGATATGTGGCTGAAACAGCAGCAACTCTAACGGCTCGGTATGATGAAAGCGCATGAAGTTCACATTCGTCACTGCGCGAATCTTGGGTGTGAGATTAAAATCAGCGCCGGCGTTGAAGAGAAGAATTCCCGGATTCACAAAGTTCGCCTGACCCTCTTCTTTGCTGGAGCGCAGGTTGGGGAGAAAGCTATCGGGAGCAACCAATGCAACACCGGTCCCAGTAAGACGGATACCCTCACGATTGAAGAAGCTGAAAATGCCGCCGCCAAAGGTTTGTGCCTCGCTGATGGCATCAAAGCCGCGCGCTTCCCCGTCTCGTGGATTGCCATCTCCAGAAGCAAAAAATCCGGACGCGCGCAAACGGTACCAGTTCCGGTCGAGCGAGACTTCCAGCGCAGCCATCTGCGCATTGATATCCGTTCTGCGGCCGGCAACGGGATTGAGGTCATCGTGTCCCAATGCCTGGTACAAAGCGTGACTGATGTTGATTGTTTTGATGTGTCCGTTGCCCGTCCACCCCAGGTAATGCGCGCGGACACTATGCGGAAGCACGCTGCCAATCGGGGCGGGACGCACCAGAAAACCATTCTCGTCAAAGTGGGTGCTGGCGTCGTCTTTGTTGAAGTGATAACTGAACTGCGTGGTGTAGCCTTTGGCAAAGAAATCCTGCACATAAAGATTTGCCAGCGAAACCTGCTGATGGCGGTTGTGAAAGGTGTTCAATCCGCTGTTGGTGTCTTTTTCAAGGAAGAAGAAATAAGCAGCGTTGTATTGCAGCCGATTGGAGCGGAGATTTCCGAAGATGCGAATACCGGGCTGCTCCTGCGTAAACAACAGACCGCGGAAGTCGCTGCTGAATTGCTGGATGCCGGCCCGGACAGAAATGAAGTCATAGTTCGGCCCCAGATCGGCGATCTTCTTTTCTGCGAATGCCTCCTGCAGCCCAATATGGCCGTCGGTACGGCTGGCGCCCTTGCGCACGTCGATGTTGACGATGCCTCGCTCGCGGGTCCAGAGCTGATTGATATTGAAGGCGGGCGTGATCTTGAAGCGCCAGTCCACCGGCTTGAAGCTGGTCTCGCCGTGAAAAAGGTCAAATGAAAGGCGCACGGTCTCGGCCAGGAAAACCTGGCCGCCCTTGCCAAAAAATTGGCTGCTGCCCGAATTTTCTGCCGAGACGCCGCTGGGCACAAAAACTCTCCGCACATCGAGCGCCGTGGTGCTGGTTCCAGTGAAGCTAAAAAAGATGCTCTGACCGAGGATAGGCTTGTCGCCTTTGATGACGTTCTGATTGAACGGATCCCACCAATGGCCGACCGCATACGGAAACTCGCCTTTGCGATCATATCTGCGCCATTCCGGCATGGCGCTATCCCAGCGGTCTGGATTCGGAACCATGACACTGCTGTCGAGAATCGGCTGCGCCACCACGAGCTGCGGCTGCATCTCTTGCGTGGGCCGGCGCTCAATCTCGCGAAAGTCTGGTTGTGGCGCGGTTACCTGATTCGGGGGTAACCGTCGCTCGCTCGCCTCGCCGACCCGGTGCAGCGTGGTTTCGACCTTCAGGGTTTCACCCAGATTAAACGTAACGCCGTTTTGCGTCACGGTCTCGAAGCCCGGCAATTCAAAGCTGATCTGGTACTTCCCCGGCGCGACCTCGGAAACGCGAAAGGCCCCGTCATGAGTGCTCACGACCTGGATCTTCTTAGCACCCTCGTCTTTAGAGTCCCCCTCTGGGGTGAGAATGATATGGACTCCACGCAGTGGCGCGCGCTCCGAACTTTGAACCGTGCCTAGTAGCGCCGCCGGCGCCTGCTCCGGAAGACGCCGCGGGCGGGCGGCGGATGAGTACGGATGATCTGACTCTTGTGCTATTGCAGTCAAGCTCACAGCAAGCGCCAACACAAAGGCATATACCAGGCGTCCTCCTGCAAGCTTGATCTGATTCATGTGCACGCAAGTCTACTGGAAGGGTACAAAGACTGGAAGAGATATTTCAGGTTAGGCGGCTAAAGTCCATCCTATTGCGCCCGCATTAACTGATCCACCGAAACGCGGCGAGCCACATAGGGATGCAGAATGCAGGGTTCCGACACTTGGCGTCAGAGCCGGATTAGCCGCCACTTCGCGACCGGTCGTTACAAATCGTGCTCATATGTAATCGGAGTGACGGGACACCAGTTGAGTTTTTCCTGCGTTTCTACCCGCGCCCGTTATAAAAACTGGGTTG
The DNA here is from genome assembly GCA_003225655.1 of Acidobacteriota bacterium. GTDB lineage: Bacteria > Acidobacteriota > Terriglobia > Terriglobales > Acidobacteriaceae > QIAW01. Next base: position 5,328 of record QIAW01000128.1, on the reverse strand, counting down.
CCCGCGTAGCTGCAGCACTAGATGTGCCACCAGCTCAATGCCGATGAAGGCGAGCCCCCCGAGCCACCAGGCAGGCCACTGTGCCGGACGGAACCCAGCCAGCGCCATCGCGGTCAGACACATGCCAATAGCGAGACCGGCGCCACCAACGAACCACACCCCAACGCGAGCCGCAATCTGCATGCCACGCGCGATGGAAAGGCGAGGCCGCAGCCAGTTGAGGAACCATAGCTCCACCCAGTGGCCGCCGAACGATGGCCAGAGCACCCATAGCGTGGCCAGCGGCCAGCGTGCCAGCCCTCCCCACAATCCAGCTAGCACGGCGCCAACGACAATAGCAATCATGCCCGTGCGCAACATCGTAATGCGAAAAGGCTCCCGAAAAGGCTGCCATTGTGATGTCATCGAGCACTACCGTGGAAGAAGTGGCCAGTAGGTTCCCAGTCGGCAGGGAACCCCTGAGTATAGAAACGTAAACAATTGACCATGAAAGCAACCGCGAGTCCAACCCAACGCCGGACCTTAGTGGCGACAAGTATTGCGCCGGCGCCTGAGCAAAGCCAGTGCCAAGTGTCACGAATCGCACATGACAAATGTCAGTAGCGCCCGATTCAGAAGTTCGCTAACGTATGGTCCAGGTAGCCATGAGAAATTGGCAGATGGCAAGGATACGAAATCCGAATCTGTATGATGCCCTGGGCGGCAAGTCCGCTTGTCGGAGGTTGGCCGTGGCATTCTATGCTCGTGTTGAGCGCGACCCCCTTCTTCGTCCGCTATTTCCTGGAAAGTCGTTCACTTGTGCGATCGAAGCATTTGCCGCTTTCCTGGCGCAGTTCCTCGGTGGTCCGAGCGAAGATTCGCAACGGCGGTGGTGGTTGAGCCTGCGGGAATCGCACCTGCGCTTCCAGATCGGCGACAGAGAAAGGAAGGCCTGGCTGGCCAACATGGCTGGAGCTTTCGACGATGTCCACGTGGCGGAGCCGCTGCGGAGGGAATTTCTGCGTTTTTTTGAACGGTCATCGGCCTATGTCGTGAACCAGGGCGCGGCAGCGGCGATTGCTCGGAAGAAAAGCGAACCCGATGCTGACCGGTGGGAGGCGCAGATCCGGTTGGATGAAGCCGTCGCCGCAATTCGCGCCGGCAACGCTTCTGAGGCAATCCGCTTGATCGAGACCTCAGCCCTAAAATCCTGCGGCCGGTCGGTTCATTGCGGATTGCTCTCGTTGATGGTTCGGTGCGCGCCAGACAGTCTCCTAGACTACGTGCGAGCAAGACTTGCCGACGATCCAGCACTCGCGCAGGAGCGCTACGCAGGGCGCACGCTATTGCACGATGCCGCGGCGGTGGGAAATCTGGCGGTCGTGGAATTGCTGTTGAGTCTTGGCACGGATCCTAATAGTCAAGACGGGGGTGGGCACACGCCGCTCTACTCTGTTGGGAATGAGTGCGCCGTAACTGGGGGAGGAATGGTGGTTTTCGCCTTGGTGCGGGCTGGTGGCGCTGTTGATGCCAACGCTGGCGTTAAAAACTGCACAGCCCTGCACATGGCCGCGCGACGGGGTAACGAGGAGGTTGCCCAGGCCTTGCTCGATTGTGGCGCCAACATCGAGGCCCGCGACAGTGTGGGCGAAACGCCGCTGCGGCGGGCGGTCAATTGCGATAAGGTCCGAGTCGCCTCGCTACTCCTTGCCAAAGGCGCGGATGTCCGTTGCATAGGGAGCAAGGGCCTTACACCGCTCCTAGCAGCGAGGTCGGCGGGCATGAAACATCTGCTCCAACGCTATGCCAGCGACGATACGACGATAGATCGTGCCTGACTGTTTCCTTTTCTTTCCGGTCACAGCACTGGCGAAATCTCAGCCCAGAATCCAAGACGTCACCTGAGGTGAAATGTGCTCAGGGCCTCGCTCTCCTGGCAACTCCCTCGCCTTGGGCTAGTCGTCGCTGCCATCATCATCAGTGACGATCTTAACTGAATCAATACCTTCGAATGGCGAGCCGTCCAGGTCGTCAAAAAGCAGAATTCCCCTGGTGTCGCCAGGCTGAAAACTGGCCTGCTGAATGTTGAACCGGCATACAAGGTCCGCCAAGCCATCTCCATTCACGTCCCTGGAATTCTTTTCACATTCAACAAAACTCTGCTGGGTGCCGGTGCGGCCAAACGTCAAAGTAGAAGTATCGACTCTAACCGTTGCGTCAAAGCCGGGCCGCGAGAGAATCGCCACTAATACTGTACCTTTGCTCTTTGGGCTAATGGCATTTACCGGTGACTCAGGACGAATGTCGATCGGTGTGAAACGTCCGCGGATATCGTTAATGATCCTCCTTGTTCCCGCCACTAGATCGAGATCCGTGACGGTGGCCACTGCACCTGTATCGGTTACCTCGTCGGACAACAAAATATGGTTATTGGGAAGTTGAACCGGATCCAAGCCAATCACATCACTTATCTTCCCCAGTCCTGTCCCATCCGGCTGAATATGCCAAATTTTCCAGTGCTCGGAAGTTGCATCACGATTTGACGAAAAGAGAATGCCGTCACCCGTCCAGCTTGGGTTCCAGTCGTTGAATCCGGCGGCCGTCAATGTTCGCAGTCCCGTGCCATCCGTGTTAATCACCATCAATACGGAGGAGTCATTCACTGTTTCCGCAAATACGATTTGAGCGCCGGAAGGAGAAAAGCTGGGGTGGTCCTCTTCGCCCGGCAAGGTCGTCAAGCGTTTTTGTGATGTGCCATCCGCATTCATGATCCAGATGTCATTGGTGCCTCCTCTGTCCGACACAAATGCGATCTGAGATCCATTCGGAGACCATGCGGGCTGCCGATTATTCAGCGACTTGGAAGTCAATTGCGCAAGGCCCGAACCATCGGGACGAATCGTCCAGATATCCGTGGTTGCGTCGTTGAGGCCATTGGTCAGCTTGCTCAGACTGCCGCCACCCATGGTTGATATCCAGATATTTAAAGGGCCATCGAAATCCGCCTCAAAAGCGATCTCATTGCCGAAAGGAGAGACCGATGGGTTCTTGCTCATGACTCCGAAGCCTTCATCGAAAGCATGAACGGACACTGCCATAAGAATAAATGCCAATATTGACGCTAATCGCAATCTGAAAGCCATCGTATTTTCATCCTTATCCTGCACAGCGAATCAGCTCAGGTTAAACCTATCAACTATTGGTTCAGGAATGCATTGATCCCGGAGTCAATTCCAGATGCGGCGTGCCCAATGGACGCCGGGTTGTGAATAATGTCTTCATCCGGTGCAGAAAGTCGGCCCACTTCAACCAACACTGCGGTCATTCTTGATACGGTCGGCTTCAATACTGCCAAGTCATCTCTGGCTTCCGACCCGCGGTTGCTAACACCCACAGCGCTCGACACGGCTGGCGCTGTCAGGTCCGCTAAAGTCTTGCTGCTTGACTTGGCTGAGTTGTAGAGGGTTATCGTGCCGGAACCAATGCCGAAGAAATTG
>QIAW01000128.1:0-1792 GCA_003225655.1 Acidobacteriota bacterium | reverse complement strand
TGCTCTTAGTCAGGTGAACATCAAAGCCCTCATTCTGGAGCCGGCTATTGAGCTGAATTGCCACAGCTACCGTCAGTTTATCTTCTTTCAACTTGCCGGCAGGCGGCGAACTAGCTGGGTAATCGGTTACACCCACGGCTCCAACCGCCTGGTGTACGGCTCCGCAGTTCGAGCCGTGCCCTGGGTCGATCGTTACCCTTTGCGACAGACGCACCTGTGTAGGAGCACCTTCCAGGCTGAACCAAATGAATCTTGTGTCGTCCAACCCGTTGGTGAAGTTTACGGTACCGCGGTTGGCATTGATTGGGGAGAAGGACGTTCCAGGTCCTTCATAACCGGTGGGACCCTGGTTGCCGATAAACGTGCCCACACCGTCGCCATCGAATCCGAATATGTCACTTCCTGTCAGGGAAATACCGAATACCGTCGCCCCCGATTGATTGGTAACTCCGACAAGCACATCCTCGATGCCGTCGAACGGACGGACCGATGGGTCCGTCTGAAATGTTAGCGATCCATTCGGCTTGATGGTGATAAGGATGGAACATGAGGTTGATTGGCCAATGGCAGGACATTGGCCGATCGCGAGCGCGGTCGATGAGGAGGAAACAACTATCGCGGCAACAACGACAATTTGAAGGATTGTTTTGCCCATGTGACATACCTCTTTCCCGTATTGGTAAATTTCCCTTATCGGGAAAACATCCGTAAAACGGATCAAGTGTGTTGGAAGTTTTAAACTACGAAAGAGCGGATGTCAAGACATCGTGTCTGCTTTTCATAAGAAATTCATAGATGGATATGGAAGCTGCGCTAGGCCAGTATGCCGCAGTTGTTGTACCAGAAAAGATGGGGTTAGTTAATCGCTCACAATCTAGGATTCTGACTGTTGAGAAATCGCCTGTATGCCGAAGCGATATCTCAACAAGAAATGCACGTAAGGCGGGTCTACTTTGCGCTTCAGTTCTTGAGGTTCGATAATTCCCAGAGGATATCTTTTGGGCAGCCGCAAACGACGCGAATTGAACAATCTAGAAACTGTAACACATATTATTTTCCTCCCCCAACGTTAATCTGTATGCCGTCATGCGCAAAGCGCATGCTTTCCTTACGAGGAAAGCGGATTTCATGTCGCATTATTAATGAAGCGCATTGTATAGAGCTTCGCAGAGGGGTCGGAAAGTTAAATTCGCTGTGAATTCACCGTGAATTCACAGCGAATTCACCTTTCTGGTTGAGGGTCGTTCTACTACACTCCATCCGCCAATTTCTTAGGGAATTTATTTGGGTGGAAAATTATGAGAAAATTCGCAGGCGCCATGGAGCAATTTCATTCCGGCTATATAGGTCTAAGAAGCGTTTCTATTTTGACAATGGCTTTTGCTCTGCTGGCCGCTACAGCCTATGCAAAGCAGGGCGCTGTGCGCGCGCTCTACACGGTGCCGAACATGGCATTCGTCGAACAGCCGAGCGGTGAAACGGTAATAACCGTCAATGACACCTCGGGCTCGATTGCGACACTTCAGACCGAAATCAATAATGCCCGCAACGCCAATCCCGGTAATGTAATTGTGATCCACCTGCTGCGGGGCGCCATCTACACCGTCAGCGATGCCAGCCTCACGCTCAGTTCGCATGAATGTCTCGTAGCGGAAGGAGCCATCTTCCAGGCCGCGAACTCCTCCATCACCGTGCCGCTGATCACCATTGCTTCTGGCTCTACTAACGTGTCGGTCGCGGGTGGAACCTTTGACGGACAGGGAGCAAACATCCAGGCTATTTACGCTCCCTC